>CANFRA010000004.1 GCA_947449305.1 Burkholderiaceae bacterium | reverse complement strand
GGTCTTTAGAGTGAAGTTTAAGCTTGGCAGTGTTTGCGGATATTCGCGAGGATGGCGAAATTGGTAGACGCACCAGGTTTAGGTCCTGACGCCAGAAATGGTGTGGGGGTTCGAGTCCCCCTCCTCGCACCACAAGTGCTACTTGGCTTGGACTTCACATATCCTGTTTTTAATGAAGAGATGAAAATGGCTTTGCAGATAGAAAATTTAGGTAGCTTAGACCGCAAAATGACTTTGGAATTCGCTCGTGCTGATTTGGCAAAAGCGCGCGATGCCCGCTTGGCCCAATTTGGCAAGAACATGAAAGTGGCTGGCTTTCGTCCAGGCAAGGTGCCAAAGAATATGGTTGAGAAGCAGTACGGCATGCAAGTGGATTTCGAACTGCAGTACGATAAAGCCTCTGAACTGTTCTACGAGCAAAGTAAAAAAGAGGGCATTCCATTAGCAAGTCAACCACGTCTTGAGCCCAAGAGTGAGTTAGGCGCCGACAAGATTGTATTTGATGCATTCTTCGAGGTGTTGCCAGAAGTGAAGATTGGCGACTTTTCTCAAGCGGAAGTTACTAAATACTCGACAGATATTGGCGATGCTGAAATTGATCGCGCAATCGACGTATTACGTAAGCAGCAAGTTCATTACCACCCACGTGGCGAAGCTGGTGAGCATGGTGATGGCGGATCTAATGCGGCAGCTCAAAACGGTGACCAAGTTGTGATTGACTTTGTTGGCAAGATTGATGGCGTAGAGTTCGCTGGTGGCAAAGCTGAGAACTTTGAATATGTTCTAGGTGAAGGACGTATGCTGCCTGAATTCGAAGCTGCCAGCTTAGGCCTCAAAGCGGGTGATACCAAATCATTTCCTCTGAGCTTTCCAGCTGACTACCATGGCAAAGATGTTGCTGGTAAGACAGCAGAATTCACCATAACAGTGAAATCAGTGAACTGGGCGCACTTACCAGCAGTAGATGATGCATTTGCATTATCTATGGGCGTTACAGAAGGCGGCGTTGCAAAAATGCGTGCTGAAGTTAAAGAAAATTTAGATCGCGAAGTTAAGCGCCGCATTACTTCTTTATTGAAAAATGAAGTTATGGACAAGCTCAATACTTTGTGCGAATTTGATGTGCCTAAGTCTTTAGTATCTTCCGAGCAAGAGCGCTTAGTTGAAGGTGCACGACAGGATCTCATTCAACGTGGCTTACCTAATGCTAAAGATGCCCCGATCCCAGCAGAGCTGTTTGCTGACCAGGCACTAAAGCGTGTTCGCCTAGGCCTGATTCTTAGTGAATTAGTTAAAAAACACAGCTTAGCTGCTACTGCAGACCAGATTAAAGCTGAAATCGACGAGCAAGCCGCTACTTACGAAGATCCAAAAGAAGTAGTTCGTTGGTTCTATAGCAATCCAAGTCGCTTAAAAGATATTGAGAACATGGTCCTTGAAGATAACGTGATTAAACACTTCACATCACTTGCCAAAGTAAGTGATAAGGCGATAAGCTTTGAAGAGCTAAGCAAGCTAAACTAAGTCAAAGCTGCCATTAATTTATCTTAAAGAGGACCTTCATAAATGAACCAGAACCATCTTCAGTCTGAAAATCTAGAGCCCAAAGGTCTAGGTTTGGTTCCGATGGTGATTGAAACCTCTGGACGAGGTGAGCGCGCTTACGATATTTATTCCCGCCTATTAAGAGAGCGTGTTGTTTTCTTGGTTGGTGAAGTAAACGATCAAACGGCCAATCTGGTTATTGCGCAGTTATTATTTCTTGAGAGCGAAAATCCAGACAAAGAGATTTCTCTTTACATCAATTCACCTGGCGGATCAGTTTCTGCTGGTCTAGCGATTTATGACACCATGCAGTTCATCAAGCCTCACGTCAGCACCCTATGTATGGGTATGGCTGCAAGCATGGGTGCATTCTTATTGTGCGCAGGTGAAAAAGGTAAGCGTTATGCTTTACCAAATTCTCGCGTCATGATTCATCAGCCATTGGGCGGAGCGCGTGGTCAAGCATCTGACATTGAGATTCAAGCACGTGAAATTTTGTACTTGCGCGAACGGTTAAATAAGATCTTGGCTGATCGCACAGGCCAATCTATTGAAACTATCGCTAAAGATACTGATCGCGATAACTTTATGTCTGCAGAGCAAGCGCGTGACTACGGCTTAATCGATAAGGTTATTGAGAAGCGTCCTTAATTTCTAAGTAAAGACTATTTTGAGCGATACGATTACCCCAAGCACATCAGATAAAGTATTACATTGTTCTTTCTGCGGCAAGAGCCAGCATGAGGTTAAGAAGCTGATTGCGGGGCCATCAGTGTTTATTTGTGACGAGTGTATAGACCTTTGCACTGACATCATTCAAGAAGAAATTGCTAAGCTTCCTAAGGAAGCGGGTGATGATTCTTTACCAACGCCCCATCAAATTAGAGATAACCTAGATCAGTACGTGATTGGTCAGGACCAAGCCAAGAAAACACTGGCTGTGGCAGTCTATAACCACTATAAGCGTTTAAAGTATTTGCCAAAGCCAAAAAAAGAGAAGTTAGATAAAGATGGTAAGCCGGCTGAAGCATTAGATAAGAAAGAAACTAAATTGCCGGCTAAGGCAATTGTGGATGGCGTTGAATTAGCGAAGAGCAATATTTTACTGATTGGGCCTACTGGCTCTGGCAAGACTCTCTTAGCGCAAACATTGGCTCGCATGCTAGACGTTCCATTTGTGATGGCCGACGCAACCACGCTGACTGAAGCAGGTTATGTAGGTGAAGACGTTGAAAATATTATCCAAAAACTATTACAAGCTTGCGACTACAACGTAGAAAAAGCGCAACGCGGCATTGTCTACATTGACGAGATCGATAAGATCTCACGTAAGTCTGATAATCCTTCCATTACTCGGGATGTTTCCGGCGAAGGTGTACAGCAAGCTCTATTGAAGTTGGTCGAAGGCACTATGGCTTCCGTGCCACCACAAGGCGGTCGTAAGCACCCGAACCAAGATTTCTTGCAAGTGGATACAACCAATATTTTATTTATTTGTGGCGGCGCTTTTGATGGTCTTGAAAAGGTCATCCAACAACGTACAGCCAAAACTGGTATTGGATTTAATGCAACTGTTCCTGGTAAAGATGATCGGGGTGTGAGCGATCTTCTGGTTGAAGTAGAACCTGAAGATTTAATTAAGTTTGGCTTAATTCCTGAATTGATCGGTCGCTTGCCTGTCGTGGCAACTTTGATGCAACTGGATGAAGACGCTTTAATCCAAATTCTTACTGAGCCTAAAAATGCTTTGGTAAAGCAATATCAAGCGCTACTCACCATGGAAGGCGCTGAACTGGAAGTACGTCATGCAGCATTAGCGGCCATTGCGAAGAAGGCAATCGCCCGTAAAACTGGAGCACGTGGTCTTCGATCGATTCTTGAGGGCTCCTTGATGGATGTGATGTATGACTTGCCATCCCTGCAGAATGTTCAGAAGGTTGTGATTGATGACAGCAGCATTGCGGAGGGTGGAAAGCCCTTATTAGTCTACAAACAAGATCCTGAAAAGGCAGATTTAAGCAAAAAGGCTTAAATTCTCAGGTTTTTTGCTATTTTTGGGGCAATATTGCCCCTTTTTTGCACTTTTCCCCCTTGATTTTCCAAAAGTACGACCCATATAGGTAGTATGCTACTCATGAAGATTGTCTTTATTTAGTGGTTTAGTGCTTTTAGAGACTTTTGAAGATTGATTACTTTGGAGGATTTGCCCCATGCCTGGCCACTTATTACTGCCCTCTGAACCGCTTCAACTACCCTTACTCCCCTTGCGGGATGTAGTTGTCTTCCCCCATATGGTGATCCCTTTGTTTGTGGGTCGCCCTAAATCCATCAAAGCCCTGGAAGCTGCCATGGAAACTGGCAAAAATGTCCTATTGGTTGCCCAAAAGACCGCAGCCAAGGATGAACCAGTGATTGAAGATCTCTATGAGGTCGGCTGTATTGCCAACATCCTGCAAATGCTCAAACTGCCTGATGGCACAGTAAAGGTCTTGGTCGAAGGCGTACAGCGTGCAGAGGTAAGCCAAATTGAAGACAGCATGGGTTACTTCAATTGTGAAGCTACTCCAACTTCCATTGATGCAATTGACCCTCATGAAACAGAAGCCTTACGTCGCGCCATTATGGCCCAATTTGATCAGTATGTAAAACTGAACAAGAAGGTGCCCCAAGAAATTTTATCTTCGCTCGGCGGTATTGATGACCCAAGCCGCTTAGCAGATACGATCTGCGCTCATTTGCCAGTCAAGCTTGAGCAAAAGCAACGCCTGCTTGAGATGACTGATGTAGTGCAGCGTTTAGAAAGCCTCTTGGCTGACCTTGAAAGTGAAATTGATATTTTGCAAGTAGAAAAGCGCATTCGTGGACGCGTCAAGCGTCAAATGGAAAAGAGCCAACGCGAGTATTACCTGAATGAGCAAGTGAAAGCCATTCAAAAAGAATTAGGTGAGGGAGAAGAGGGCGCTGACCTCGAAGAACTCGAGAAGCGGATTAAGGCTGCGCGCATGCCGAAAGAAGCTTTGAAAAAAGCGGAGTCGGAGCTCAAGAAATTAAAGTTGATGTCACCGATGTCAGCTGAGGCTACAGTGATTCGAAACTTTATTGATACCTTGGTCAATCTTCCGTGGAAGAAGAAAACAAAGATTAATAATGATCTTAGCAATGCTGAAAAAGTATTGGATGAGGATCACTATGGCTTAGATAAAGTTAAAGAACGTATCTTGGAGTACCTCGCAGTTCAGCAACGTGTTGATCGTGTTAAGGCTCCAATTCTCTGCCTGGTTGGTCCTCCAGGTGTAGGTAAGACTTCCTTGGGCCAATCGATTGCTCGCGCTACCAACCGTAAGTTTGTGCGGATGGCCTTAGGCGGCGTGCGTGATGAGTCCGAGATCCGTGGCCATCGCCGCACTTATATTGGCTCCATGCCAGGCAAGATTCTCTCTAGCCTGACTAAAGTTGGCGTCCGTAATCCTTTATTTCTCTTGGACGAAGTCGACAAGATGGGTATGGATTTCCGAGGCGACCCTGCTAGTGCCTTATTAGAGGTGCTGGATCCAGAGCAAAACCACACTTTCCAAGATCACTATGTTGAGGTTGATTTTGATCTTTCAGATGTGATGTTTGTTGCCACATCTAACTCCTTAAATATTCCGGGACCGTTATTAGATCGTCTCGAGATTATTCGTTTAGCAGGCTACACAGAGGACGAAAAAACCAGCATTGCTGTGAATTACCTCATCCCGAAACAAATCAAGAACAATGGTTTAAAAAAGGATGAGCTCAAGATTGAAGAGAGCGCTGTTCGTAACATCATTCGCTACTACACTCGTGAAGCAGGTGTTCGTTCTCTAGAAAGAGAAATTAGCAAGATTTGCCGTAAGGTAGTGAAGCTTTTGCTCCTGAAAAAAGAGGCCGCTCCAATAGTAGTCAATGCAGACAATCTTGAGAAATTCTTATCTGTGCGAATGTATGACTTTGGTTTAGCAGCGAAAGAAAATCAGGTTGGCCAAGTTACCGGTCTGGCTTGGACTGAAGTTGGTGGCGATCTCTTGACTATTGAGGCCGCAGTTATGCCAGGCAAGGGCGTTATTACTCGTACAGGTTCTATTGGTGATGTCATGAAAGAGTCTGTAGAAGCGGCACGTACTGTGGTGCGCTCTAGGTCAAAGCTTCTTGGCATTACTGACGAGGCCTTTGAGAAAAAAGATATTCATATTCACTTTCCCGATGGCGCCACTCCAAAAGATGGTCCTTCTGCTGGCATTGCGATTACGACTGCCTTGGTTTCTGTTTTCACCGGAATTCCAATTCGCTCAGATGTGGCAATGACTGGTGAGATCACCTTGCGTGGCGAGGTACTTCCGATTGGCGGCTTAAAAGAGAAGCTCTTGGCAGCCCATCGTGGTGGTATCAAGTTGGCCTTGATTCCAGAAGAGAATGTGAAGGACTTGATTGATATTCCGGATAACGTGAAGAATGCAATTGAAATCATTCCCGTGCGCTGGATTGATAAGGTATTAGAGCTTGCATTAGAGCGCATGCCGGTAGCCTTGCCGGACCCAACACCTGAAGAGCTTGCTAAAAAAGCATCAGAGGCTAGCAAAGCTAACGAAAAGTTGTCTTCAGGCGAGGTTCTCAAGCACTGAAAGTAGCGGGGTTTTCCGTCTTTTCTAGCTCTGAATATAGGGCTGATTTGGCGGGAAACATGCATTTTCGGGTACTTAGGTTACAATTCCACCTGTAATATTTGGGGCGCTTAGCTCAGTTGGTAGAGCGTCTGCCTTACACGCAGAATGTCGGGAGTTCGAGCCTCTCAGCGCCCACCAAATGTTTACTTCTTCTGAGCCTGTTTCAAGGCGTCCAAACTTCTAAATCCCGCCGCCTAGTACACTCACATAGTTGATATTTTTTTACTAGCGAACTTATTCATGTTTGATACCATCCGTAAGCACCAAAAATTGATGCAGCTTGCACTGATGTTGGTGATCGTTCCTTCTTTTGCTTTTTTTGGAATTTCTAGCTATTCCAGTTTCATGGATAAAGAAACTGATCTTGTGAAGATCAATGGAAAACCCATTACCGCACAGGAAGTTGATAATGCAGCTAAGCGTCAGGCGGAGCGTGTCGGTGGTAACCTTCAGATTGCACAAAGCCTTCCATTTAGACAAGCAATTTTGAATGAGCTACTACAACAGCGCATTCTTGGTTTTGCGGTAAACGATTTACGTCTGCAAGTGGGCAAAGATGCCCTGATAAAGAATTTACAAAATATTCCACAAGTTCGAGCCCTGTATAAAGCAGATGGTAGCTTTGATGACGCCCGCTTTAAGCAACTCTTAGCCAATAATGGTTTAAACGAAGAGCAGTTTTATGCTAGCCAAGCATTTGATCTCAAAATAAGTCAACTGGTCAATTCTGTGGCCCGTACTGAATTAGCCAGCCCGAAACTTTCTGAAATTATTTCCACGCTTTATGAGACAGAGCGTCAAATACAAGCTATGCCATTTGAGGCTAAAGCTTACTTACCCAAGGTAAATCCGACACCAGAAGAGCTTCAGGCCTTTTATCAGGCTAATGCCAAACTATTTGAAAGTCCTGAGTTCGTTGATGTTGAGTACATAGTGCTCAAGGCCGACCCAAAAGAAGAAGCAAAAGTCTTTAGCGAAAAGGCTGACCAATTTGCCAATCTAACTTATGACCAGTCTGATAGTTTGAAACCAGCTGCTGATAAGTTAAGGTTAAGTATTCAGAGTCAAAAGGGTGTAACACGTTCCGGCCCAAGCGGCGTATCAAGAGATCACCCTCTAGCCAATCCAAAGGTAGTCCAGGCGCTCTTTGGCGATGAGGCCGTAAAAAATAAACGCAATATCGAGGCAGTACAAATCTCGCCTGGTGTTTTTGTGTCTGCAAGAGTAGTCACTTTTCATCCTGCTCAGACATTGCCGTTCGCTACTGTTTCTAGCGAAGTGAGAAGGCAAGTAAGTCAGCGGGCTGCAGAAAAATTAGCTGTGGCTGCTGCCGCGGAGCGTTACGCAGAACTACAAAAAGATCCAAAGAGTACCTCTGGCTTTGGCACTGCAGTTTGGGTTTCCCGCAATAAACCAGCAAACCTAGTTGGTAGCGCATTAGATGATGTGATGTCAGTGGGCCAAGACAAATTGCCTACTTATGTATCCGTTGCCAATCCAGGTATTGGAACTACCTTGTATCGAGTTGATCAGATTCGTCAACCTACTGCTGTAGATGCAAAAGTACATAAAGCACAGTCACAGCAGATACAAGCACTTGCAGCTCAGGCTGAGTTTGCAGGATTTATGGCTTATTGGCGTGATAGCGCAAAGGTAAAGACCATCAATTCATTAAAGCCACCCTCAACAGGTGCAGGTAGCTAATCTGTTTTCTTGCTGTTGAGAAGCGAATGATATGGGGCCATAGCGCCCCATACGTTTTTGTAGAGAGTGGCCTGGGCTTTTTCATTGGGATGAATATTGTCCGGTTGAAATAGATCTGACTTGCTGACAACTCCTGCCATAAAAAATGGTACTAACTCAATCCCTTCTTGGTTAGCAAGTTTTGGGTATAGGTCTTTAAACTTCTTTGTATAGTCTTGACCGTAGTTGGGTGGAATTTGCATACCAAATAACAATACTTTGGCCCCTGACTTTTTACTCAGTTGAATGATCTTGCTTAAATTCTTTTCAGTCTCATCAATAGATAGGCCTCGTAGGGCGTCATTAGCCCCTAGCTCGAGCATGACAATGCCGGGTTTCTTTTGCTGAAGTAGATTGGCAATACGTGCAAGGCCCCCTGAGCTGGTTTCCCCACTAATGCTGGCATTGAAGACTGTCCATTGACTACCTTGCTTTTGAAGCTGCCCCTCAAGAAGCTTGACCCAGCCAGATCCCCTGGTGATGCCGTATTCAGCAGAGAGGCTGTCGCCCAATACCAAAATAGTGGAATTTGAGCTTGCCGATGTGACAAAAGAAATTAACAGGCAAAATAAGCCTATTGCTATTGCTTTTTTTGATGCGAAGGTCGACTGATTATTTTGATTCATCTATTCAATTACTTTAAGGCTAAAAAGCCTTTAAATTGCTTTTCCTTTTTATGAGTAACTCAGCAAAAGTCCTGAGTGCGAACCATCTGGGTAAGTCTGTTTTATCTAGCGATGGTGTTTTGACTATTTTGCACGACATTTGCTTTGATTTAGAGGCTGGTGAAAGTGTAGCCATTACTGGCAGTTCTGGCTCTGGTAAGAGCACTTTGCTGGGACTATTGGCTGGCCTGGATCTACCAAGTCAGGGCAATGTCACTCTAATGGGGCAGGATCTCAATGCCCTTGATGAAGATGGCCGTGCAAAACTAAGGGGCTTACAGGTTGGCTTTGTATTTCAGTCTTTCCAATTATTGCCACACTTAACGGCGCTAGAAAATGTGATGCTTCCAGCGGAACTGGCTGGTATAGATAATCCCAAAACAGCCACTATGGCTTGGCTTGAGCGTGTTGGGCTTGGCGAGCGCTTTGAGCACTTCCCTAAGACCCTTTCTGGTGGAGAGCAGCAGCGAGTTGCCTTGGCTAGAGCCTTTATCACTAAGCCGGCTATTCTATTTGCCGATGAGCCCACTGGAAGCCTAGATGAGGCGAGCGGCAATCGGGTGATTGAGCTTCTTTTTGAGCTAAATCAGGCCAATCATTCCACCCTTATTCTGGTCACCCATGATCCAGCCTTGGCTAACCGGTGCCAGCGCCAATTACACCTCCAAGGCGGGCGCTTACTGTAGGCAAAACCTTATAATCTAGGGATGTCTTTTTTCCATTTTTTACCTGGCGCGAACGCGCTTTCTTTCTTTCGCCAACAGCGTCTTTTAGCCTCCTTAGCAGCTCAAGGTATCGAGCTAGATTCTATTGAGGCTCAATATCTTCATTTCATTTGGTCGACGCAAGCCTTAAGCGCTCAGAATCAGAAAATTCTGGCCAGTCTTTTAACGTACGGCGAACCATTTACCGGCGCCGCTTCTGGAAAAAGTGCTGTGGTCATCCCGCGTTTTGGAACGGTTTCTCCTTGGGCCAGCAAAGCAACTGATATTGCTCGGCAATGCGGATTAAATGTATTGCGCATTGAGCGTGGCGCACAATTCACATGGAAGACCAGAAAACCTTTAAGCCCAGCTCAAGAGCAATTGGTATTGGCAGCAGTTCATGATCGCATGACGGAAACTGTCGTTCAATCGGCTGATGAAGCAAATGCTTTGTATCAAACTCTTGAGGATCGCCCATTAAGTCGGATTGCGGTTTTAGAGCAAGGCAGGGCAGCGTTAGATCATGCCAATCAAGAGCTTGGTTTAGCACTTTCTGATGATGAAGTTGAGTATTTAACAGAAAATTTCATTCGCCTAAAGCGCAATCCTAGTGATGTAGAGCTCATTATGTTTGCCCAGGCCAATAGCGAACATTGCCGCCATAAGATTTTTAATTCAAGCTGGACTATTGATGGTGATGATCAAGAGCGTTCATTGTTTGCCATGATTCGCAATACCCATCAGCTCCACCCAGAGGGAACGATTGTTGCGTATTCTGATAACTCAGCTGTGATGGCTGGTTGTGAATCAGAGACTTGGGCTCCACAAGGCGATGATCACCGCTACGAAAAAGATACGCGTTTAGTACACACCTTAATGAAGGTAGAAACACATAACCATCCCACTGCAATTGCACCATTCCCAGGAGCCTCCACAGGTGCGGGTGGTGAGATTCGTGATGAAGGTGCCACAGGGGTGGGTGGCCGCCCAAAAGCAGGCTTAACAGGGTTCTCAGTCTCTAATCTGAACATTCCTGGAACAGACCTTCCATGGGAAAGTGAAAAGTACGGCAAACCTGAACGTATAGCTACGCCCTTACAGATCATGATTGATGGCCCATTGGGTGGCGCAGCCTTTAATAACGAATTCGGCCGACCAATTTTAGGTGGTTACTTTCGTGTATTTGAGCAAACCTTGGATGGCGTACGTCGGGGTTATCACAAACCCATCATGATTGCTGGAGGCATCGGCAGCATTGACGCTATTCATACTGGCAAGAAAGCGATTGAGGCTGGGCACTTATTGATTCAACTCGGTGGCCCTGGCATGAGAATTGGCATGGGCGGCGCTACAGGTAGTTCGGTTGCCACTGGAACCAATACTGCAGATTTAGATTTTGACTCTGTTCAGCGCGGCAATCCAGAAATGGAGCGTCGTGCACAAGAGGTTATTAATGCTTGTCGCGCTATGGGTCAAAAAAATCCGATCGTATCTATCCATGATGTTGGTGCTGGCGGATTATCAAATGCCTTCCCTGAGCTAGCTGATGGCGCTGGTTTAGGTGCCAAATTTAAATTACGCAACGTACCACTTGAAGAGAGTGGTATGAGCCCCGCAGAGATCTGGTGTAACGAGTCACAAGAGCGTTATGTATTGGCGATTGAAGCAAAAGATTTAGAACTATTTAAAGCCCTTTGTGAGCGTGAACGTTGCCCATTTGCTGTAGTCGGCGAGGCTACAGCGCAGCGTCAATTGCAACTGATTGACTCTAAACAAACTCTTGGCGCTGATACAGCAATGCCGGTTGATATGCCAATGGAAGTGCTACTGGGCAAACCTCCGCGTATGCATCGTAATGTTCAACGGCTAGCCCAGCAATTTAACGAGCTTAATGTCACTGATGCTGATCTTGCTCAATCTATTGCCTGGGTATTGCAGCAGCCTACCGTTGCTAGCAAATCATTCTTGATCACTATTGGTGACAGAACTGTTGGGGGCTTAAATGCCCGCGATCAATTTGTTGGTCCATGGCAAGTGCCAGTAGCAGATTGTGCCGTCACCTTAATGGATTACAAAGGCTATCGCGGTGAAGCCATGAGTATGGGAGAGAGAACTCCTGTAGCAGTGATTGATGCTCCCGCAGCAGCTCGAATGGCTGTTGGTGAGGCCATTACCAATCTTCTGGCTGCCGATATTCGTCATTTAGAAGATATTAAGTTATCGGCAAACTGGATGGCTGCTTGTGGCGCTCCTGGTGAGGACGCTAAGCTTTATGACTCTGTTAAAGCGGTCGGCATGGAGCTTTGTCCCGCTTTAGGAATTTCAATACCCGTTGGCAAAGATTCTTTATCGATGGCAACAGCTTGGCAAGATGCAGGACAAGATAAGAAAGTCGTTGCTCCTGTTTCCTTGATTATTTCAGCATTCGCCTCTGTGCAAGATGTTCGTAAAACACTGACTCCTCAACTAAAGCTCAAAGCGCAAGATGGGATGATGCTAGATACTGAGTTGATTTTGGTTGATCTTGGTCGAGGTAAGAACCGGATGGCTGGTAGCATTCTGGCTCAAGTATTGAATCAATCTGGGAAAGCAGCTCCAAATCTAGATCATCCAGAAGATCTGAAAAATTTAGCTGCAGCCATCATTGAACTGCGTAAAGAAAATAAGCTCTTGGCTTATCACGATCGCTCTGATGGCGGCTTACTGGCTTGCATTGCGGAGATGGCTTTTGCAACCCATTGTGGCGTCTCGATCAATGTTGACATGATTGCAGTGGATCCCAGTCAAGAGCCAGACCATGGTGATGCTAAAAACTGGGCACAGCAAGTCTCTGGTCGCCGTCATGAACAAACAATGCGTGCCTTATTCAATGAAGAGCTTGGCGTAGTGATTCAGATACGCAGGGAAGACCGAGATGCAGTATTTGCAGTACTTCGCAAACTTGGTTTAAGTGCCTTTAGTCACGTCATTGCAAAACCGAACAGCAATGGCCGTATTGAGGTCTGGTGTGATGCTAAAAATATCTTCGCAGAGCCCCGCGAAATATTGCAAAAGATGTGGACTAATACTAGCTATCAAATAGCGCGCTTACGTGATAACCCAGCTTGTGCTGATAGTGAATTTGCCCTCTTAGACAATCTATCTGATGCAGGGATGACACCAAAACTCACCTTTGATCCTGCAGAAGATGTTGCTGCACCATTTATTGGAAAAAATGCTCGCCCTAAGGTAGCCATTCTTCGCGAGCAGGGCGTTAACTCCCATGTAGAAATGGCCTATGCTGTGAACTGGGCTGGCTTTGATAGCTACGATGTTCATATGTCCGATCTTTTAAGCGGTAAGGCAAAGCTCGATGACTTCAGAGGCCTCATCGCTTGTGGCGGATTTAGTTATGGTGATGTTCTTGGCGCCGGCGAAGGTTGGGCAAAAACGATTCTCTTTAATCAGCAACTCCGAGATCAATTCTCAACATTCTTCAACCGCCAAGATAGCTTTGCTTTAGGTGTTTGTAATGGTTGCCAGATGATGAGTAATCTTGCTGGAATTATTCCTGGCGCACAGGCTTGGCCTAAATTTACACGCAATCAATCAGAACAATACGAAGCCCGCTTAGTGATGGCAGAAGTACTAGCTTCACCATCGATCTTTACGCAAGGCATGGAAGGCAGTCAATTACCAATCGCTATAGCGCATGGCGAGGGCTTTGCCAATTTCAGCCAGCAGGGCAATTTAGATCTACTACAACAGCAAGGTTTGGCAACATTACGCTTTGTTGATCATGAGGGTAATCCAACTCAAACCTATCCGATGAATCCAAATGGCTCCCCGGGTGGATTAACAGGTTTAACAACGCCAGATGGTCGCTTTACGGTCATGATGCCGCACCCTGAGCGAGTATTTAGGGCTGTGCAGATGAGCTGGTGCCCACCAGAATGGCTAAACACTCCTGATGGGGCAAGTCCTTGGTTACGTTTGTTCCGTAACGCACGCCGCTGGGCAAAGTAAATCCAGTGAAGCTAAAGCATCTATGTTGATGGAGCCGGTAACCTTTTCCGAGAGCGGAGGAGTGCGCTACCTTCATTTTGGTACCGAGTTAATTCAAGGGGCAATGCGTATTCGTGACCCCAATGAAATTTACCTCGAGTACAACCAGCAAATGATGGCCTGGCTACTCTTTTTAGAAACTAAGCCCGGTATGCGGGTTGCACAATTAGGACTTGGAACTGGAGCTTTAACAAAGTTTACTCACCTTCATTGCCCAGCCGTCAAATCAACTGTTGTTGAGCTTAATCCTGCCGTCATTGTGTCGGCAAGAAGCATGTTTTCAATGCCAGATGATGATCGCAGACTTGAAACACTGCAGGCAGATGCTAAAGAATTTGTGAAGAATGCTAAATACAAAAATACCTTCGATGCAGTCCAGGTCGATTTATACGATGCTATTTGTGATGGTCCATCCGCAAGCTCTTTGGAGTTTTATCAGGGTTGCTACAACATCCTCAAGGAACCAGGCGTTCTGACAGTCAATTTATTTTCACGTCATAAGAGCTTTAACATCAATCTCAAGAACATCTGCGAAGCATTTTCTAATCGTGTACTGTTATTTCCGGAATCACATGATTGCAATGTAGTGGCTATTGCTTTTAAGGGTCCCAGGCTAGAAGCCCAATGGAAAACTGTTTCGGCACGCGCCAAGCTCATTAAAGAGAAAACAGAACTACCAACCAATAAGTGGGTATCAGGCATCAGCAGCGAGAATGCTCGACAGCAATTACGGCTATCGATATAAAACATGCATAAGAAAAAGGCGATCAGTTGATCGCCTTTTCTTTTTAGACAGTCACAGTATCTGCGACATCACTAAACGACTTGAGTTTATCAAAGCTCATGTATTTATAAACATCACTGGCCTTAGCATCTAGCGCCTTCACTTGTTCTAAATACTCAGCAGGAGTAGGTAGGCGTCCCAAAAGGGCGGCAACAGAGGCTAACTCAGCAGAAGCCAAATACACGCGAGTATCGATACCTAAACGGTTAGGGAAATTACGTGTAGAGGTTGATACGGCTGTTGAACCTTTACGAATCTGCGCTTGATTACCCATGCAGAGTGAACAGCCTGGACTTTCCATGCGTGCACCAGCTGCACCCAACATACCGTAGTAACCTTCTTCCATCAACACCATGGCGTCCATCTTCGTTGGAGGAGCCACCCATAAACGGGTTGGCATATCTTTCTTGCCTTGCAAAACTTGACCTGCTGCGCGGAAGTGCCCAATGTTAGTCATGCAAGAGCCAATAAAGACTTCATCAATCTTGTCACCGGCAACTTCCGAAAGGAACTTCACATCATCCGGATCGTTAGGGCAGGCCAAGATAGGCTCTTTGATTTCATCGATATTGATTTCGATAATCTCTGCATAGTCAGCATTAGCATCAGGTTGCAGTAATTGTGGGTCTGCAATCCAAGCTTGCATGGCCTTGATACGACGGCCAAGGGTGCGCTTGTCTTCGTAGCCATTCGCAATCATCCACTTCATCAAAGTGATATTGGATTGCATGTACTCAATAATCGGCTCTTTGTTCAAATGAACAGTGCAGCCACCGGCAGAACGCTCAGCTGATGCATCAGAAAGTTCAAATGCTTGCTCAACTTTGAGGTCAGGTAGACCCTCGATTTCAAGGATGCGGCCAGAGAAAATATTTTTCTTGCCTTGCTTCTCAACGGTCAGTAAACCCTTTTTGATTGCATACAAAGGGATGGCATTAACTAAGTCACGCAGGGTGATGCCAGGCTGCATCTTTCCCTTGAAGCGAACTAAAACAGATTCAGGCATATCCAAGGGCATAACACCAGTCGCTGCCGCGAAAGCAACCAACCCAGAGCCAGCAGGAAATGAGATTCCAATTGGGAAGCGAGTGTGGCTATCGCCACCGGTTCCGCAGGTATCGGGAAGCAGCAAGCGATTTAACCAGCTATGGATCACGCCATCACCTGGACGCAATGCAACACCGCCACGATTGGTCATGAATGGTGGCAACTCGTGTTGAGTGCGAATATCTACTGGCTTTGGATATGCAGACGTGTGACAGAAAGATTGCATCACTAAATCAGAAGAGAAGCCCAAGCAAGCCAAATCTTTCAATTCGTCACGTGTCATAGGACCAGTTGTATCTTGCGAGCCAACGGTAGTCATGTGTGGTTCGCAGTAGGTGCCAGGACGTATACCTTGTCCCTCTGGTAAACCGCATGCACGTCCAACCATCTTTTGGGCCAGGCTGAAACCTTTTTTATTATCAGGCGGGCTTACTGGGAGGCGGAATTCTGTTGAGGCAGGCAAACCTAATGCCGCACGGGCTTTTGCGGTTAAGCCGCGTCCTACGATCAATGGGATACGACCGCCAGCACGAACTTCATCCAAAATCACTGGTGACTTGAGTGAAAAAGCAGCAATCTCTTTACCATTTTTAAATGCTTTGCCTTCATATGGGCGCAACTCAATCACATCACCCATATGCATTTGAGATACATCTAATTCGATTGGTAGCGCACCAGAATCTTCCATGGTGTTAAAGAAGATTGGGGCAATATTGCCGCCAAGACAAACACCACCAAAACGCTTATTTGGTACGAAGGGAATATCTTGACCAGTCCACCAGAGTACAGAGTTAGTAGCGGATTTACGTGATGAACCAGTGCCAACAACGTCACCAACATAAGCAATTTGATTGCCTTTTTTCTGCAACTCAGCGATTTGTTTCATGGGGCCACGAACACCAGATTCATCCGGTTCGATACCAGGGCGTGGGTTTTTCAGCATGATCGTTGCATGCAATGGAATGTCTGGACGGCTCCACGCATCAGGGGCAGGAGAGAGGTCGTCTGTATTTGTCTCGCCAGTAACTTTAAATACCGTGAGCTTCATACTCTCTGGAACTGCAGGGCGGCTAGTAAACCAGTCCGCATCAGCCCAGCTTTTCATCACGGCCTTTGCATTTGAATTACCTTTTTCAGCAAGCTCAAGCACATCATTGAAGTAATCAAACATCAAGAGCGTTTTCTTGAGTGCTTGCGCAGCAACAGCACCACATTCAGCATCACTTAATAATTCAACCAAAGGTTTAATGTTGTAGCCACCGAGCATGGTGCCTAAAAGTTCAGTTGCCTTCACACGAGAAATCAAGGGTGATTTTTCTGTGCCTTTTGCAATAGCATCTAAAAATTCTGCTTTTACTTTTGCAGCCTCATCAACGCCAGCGGGTACGCGGTGCGTAATTAGCTCTACAAGCTCAGCCTCTTTGCCCGCCGGTGGATTCTTTAACAATTTGACCAGCTCAGCAGTCTGATCCTTGGTTAACGGGAGGGCCGGGATACCAAGAGTTGCGCGTTCGGCAACGGTAGCGTTATAGGCTTCTAACATGGTGTTTCCTATGAGGTAAATGAGTTCTATAGAAAGGCTAAACGGGAATTTTCTCCCGAACAGACACATTATAGTTACTTATTTAAGTCTTATATAAGAGTTTAAATTCCCTTAATTTCACCACATTGGGGCTATTTAGATGAAATCTAGCCCTAAAAAACGGTGTTTTGACCAAAATTAGATGATTTGCTCATCCTTTAATGCCCAAACCAGCGCCACCACCCATCCAATCAAGGACCACCCTAAAAAGAGGTTCAAGGCAAAAATAGCCCCAGTATTAGCCCTTTTTCGATGAAAAGCGATCGCGAAGGGCAAGAAATAGAAGAGGGATAGAGCGGCAATTAATACAGCAAAGAGAAGGCGCATAGACGACGATTCAGCTGAAAAAGTGGAAATTTAAGCAATTTATCTAATATATAACCAATTTTGAAAGTTCCTCAATCCTTAACGCTATCGTTATAATTACTTTTTCCAACAGAGCTTAAGCGATGACCAAATACGTTTTTGTCACTGGTGGTGTGGTTTCTTCCTTAGGGAAAGGAATCGCAGCTGCCTCGCTTGCCGCGATTCTTGAATCCCGCGGCCTGAAAGTCACCCTCCTAAAATTAGATCCTTACATCAACGTTGATCCGGGCACTATGAGCCCACTCCAGCACGGTGAAGTTTTCGTCACGGAAGATGGTGCCGAAACAGATCTAGATTTGGGTCACTATGAACGCTTCGTATCTGCAAAGATGCGCAAGAGCAATAACTTCACCACCGGTCAAATTTATGAATCGGTTATCAGTAAAGAGCGTCGCGGTGAATACCTAGGAAAGACAGTTCAAGTCATTCCACACATTACCAATGAAATTCAGGCATTTGTAGAGCGGGGCGCTAAGGCTAGCCATGATGGCAATGCAGATATTGCGATTTGTGAGATTGGTGGCACAGTTGGTGATATTGAGTCGCTACCATTTCTGGAGGCTGCAAGGCAGATGAGTCTGCGGCTTCCATTGCACAGCTGCGCATTTGTCCACCTAACTTTGGTGCCTTATATTCATAGTGCTGGTGAGCTTAAGACAAAGCCAACCCAGCACTCTGTACAGAAGTTGCGCGAGATCGGTATCATGCCGACCGTTTTGCTATGCCGTGCTGATCGTCCTATTCCGGAAGACGAGCGCGCCAAGATTTCTCTTTTCTCCAATGTTCGTGAAGAAGCAGTGATATCCGTTTGGGATGTCGACACGATCTATAAGATTCCAGAAATGCTCCATGCACAAGGTATGGACGATTTGATTTGCCGTGAATTAGACATCAAAGCCAAACCAGCCGATCTTTCTGTTTGGGCAAACTTAGTTTATGAGATGGCTAATCCGCAGCATGAGGTCACTATTGGCATGGTTGGCAAATATGTTGAGCTGACTGAATCCTATAAATCTTTAATTGAAGCCTTACGCCATGCCGGCATTCATGCGCATACCAAAGTCAATATTAATTACATTGATTCAGAAGTCATTGAAAAAGATGGTATTGATTGCTTGAAAAAATTAGACGCTATCTTGGTTCCCGGTGGCTTTGGTAAGCGTGGTACTGAAGGTAAGATTTCTGCTATTCGTTATGCCCGAGAAAACAATATCCCGTACCTTGGAATCTGCCTAGGTATGCAGTTGGCAGTTATTGAGTTTGCGCGCCATGTCGCCAATATCGCCAATGCCAACAGCACTGAATTTGATCCGCAAGCCGAAAACCCGGTAGTTGCACTCATCACGGAGTGGATGGATAGAGAAGGGCGAGTAGAGAAGCGGAGTAATGATTCTGATCTAGGTGGCACCATGCGCTTAGGCTCCCAACGCTGTCCAGTGAAAGCCGGAACTTTGGCACATCGCATTTATGGCTCCGAAGTGAATGAGCGCCATCGGCATCGTTATGAAGTAAACAACATTTATGTTCCAAAACTCGAGAAATCTGGTTTGATTATTTCAGCTAGAACGCCAAATGAGTCCTTGCCTGAGATGATGGAATTGCCGGAGTCGATACATCCTTGGTTTTTTGGTGTGCAGTTCCATCCAGAATTTACCTCTACACCTCGTGATGGCCATCCTTTATTCTCAGCATTTATTGGTGCAGCACTGATTCACCAAGACGCTGCATTAAAACAAGTTGCTTAAGAGGAACCGATGAGCTCATTTCAGCTATGTGGTTTCAATGTTGGCCTGGATCAACGCTTCTTCTTGATTGCTGGGACATGTGTGATTGAATCAGAGCAGTCCGCGATCGATGTCGCTGGCCAATTAAAAGAAATCACAAGTGCCCTAAAAATTCCGTTTATCTATAAATCGTCATTTGATAAAGCAAATCGCTCTTCTGGAAATTCATTCCGTGGTTTAGGCATGGACAAGGGCCTGGAGATATTAGCTAAAGTAAAAAAACAAGTTGGCGTACCGATTCTGACTGACGTCCATGATATTAGCGAGATCGAGGCAGTTTCTAAGGTAGTTGATGTAATTCAAACCCCTGCCTTTTTATGTAGACAAACAGATTTTATTAGAGCGTGCGCTCAAAGCGGTAAGCCAGTCAATTTCAAGAAAGGGCAGTTCCTTTCGCCTCATGAGATGCTCAACGTCATCGAGAAGGCTAGAGCGGCTGCTAAAGAAGTAAATCTTCCAGACCAATTTATGGTTTGTGAGCGCGGCGCTTCATTTGGTTATAACAATCTGGTTTCTGATATGCGAAGCCTTGCCATCTTGCGCGAAGCAAATGCACCCGTAGTATTTGATGCGACCCATTCCGTTCAATTGCCTGGTGGTCAAGGTACAGCCAGCGGTGGCCAGAGAGAGTTTGTACCTGTCTTGGCTCGTGCGGCAGTTGCGGTAGGTATTAGCGGTCTGTTTATGGAAACCCATCCAGATCCATCCAAGGCCTTGTCTGATGGACCTAATGCCGTGCCCTTGCACCGGATGAAAGAGTTACTGGAATCGCTAGTTGCGATTGATGCTGTAGTGAAATCTAGTGGTCCATTTTTAGAAGATAGCTTCAAATAAATTTGTAGCGAATTGATTCATTCCCATTTTGTATTGCTTTAAGGAGAAGGTGCATGAGCGCCATTGTTGACATCATCGGTAGAGAAATTTTAGATTCACGCGGAAACCCAACGGTAGAGTGTGATGTATTGCTTGAGTCAGGTGTCATGGGCCGAGCAGCAGTACCTTCTGGTGCTTCTACAGGCTCACGTGAAGCAATTGAGTTACGCGACGGCGATAAGGCTCGCTATTTAGGTAAGGGTGTTCTTAATGCAGTTCAAAACATTAATGTTGAGATTGCAGAAACAATTCTTGGCTTAGATGCTAGTGAGCAGGCTTTTTTAGATCGCACCCTAATCGATTTGGATGGTACGCACAATAAGGCTCGCTTGGGTGCTAATGCAACTTTGGCTGTTTCGATGGCTGTTGCCAGAGCGGCTGCTGAAGAAGCTGGCTTACCTTTGTATCGTTATTTTGGTGGTTCAGGCGGCATGCAGCTACCTGTACCGATGATGAATATTGTGAATGGCGGCGCACATGCCAACAACAGCTTAGATATCCAAGAGTTTATGGTGATGCCTGTTGGCGCAGAAAATTTCCGCGATGCGCTGCGTTGCGGCGCTGAAATTTTCCATGAACTGAAAAAAATCCTTGGCGCTCAAGGCATGCCTACAACAGTTGGTGACGAAGGTGGCTTTGCACCCAACTTCAAGAGTAATCAAGAGTGCCTACAAACCATCATGAAAGCGATTGAGGGCGCTGGTTACCAAGCGGGTGAGGATGTATTGCTAGCGTTAGATTGTGCCGCAAGCGAGTTCTATAAAGATGGTAAATACCATCTTTCAGGAGAAGGCCTGCAACTGACTTCTAGCGAGTTCTCAGACTACCTTGGCAATTTGGCCGATCAGTTCCCGATCGTATCAATTGAAGATGGTATGCACGAGAGTGATTGGGATGGTTGGGCCGATATCACCAACAAACTGGGTAAGAAGATTCAATTGGTTGGCGATGATTTGTTTGTAACCAATACTCGCATCCTCAAGGAGGGTATCGAGAAGGGAGTCGCTAATTCCATCTTGATCAAGATTAACCAGATTGGCACCCTTACAGAAACCTTTGCTGCCATTGAGATGGCAAAGCGTGCTAACTACACTGCAGTGATCTCTCATCGCTCTGGTGAAACTGAAGATAGCACTATTGCCGATATAGCGGTGGGTACGAATGCTGGGCAGATTAAGACAGGCTCTTTGTCGCGCTCTGATCGTATTGCTAAATACAACCAGCTATTACGTATTGAAGAAGATTTGGGTGATGTTGCGACCTATCCAGGTAAATCTGTTTTCTATAACTTAAAACGCTAAACCTCAGAAAATTGGTTTGTTATGCGGATAGTTATCTACTCCATGCTGTTATTGCTAATTGCAATCCAGTACCCACTTTGGCTAGGCAAGGGTGGATGGCTTAAGGTTTATGAAATGGAAAAACAAGTAGAGTTACAAGAGGCTAAAAATAGTCTTTTGGCTCTACGCAATGCCAAGTTAGCTGGCGATGTGAAAGACTTAAAAGATGGCACGCGTGCGATTGAGGAGCGCGCCAGGGCCGAACATGGCTTAATTAAAGAAGGTGAATTTTTTGTGCAGATCTTGCCTGTTGATAAAGCTAGCGCAGCACCTGCAGTTGATGAACTCAAGCCAGCAACTGCTAAGCAATAAACTCACTAACAAAGATTAGTGACCGCTAGATGGCGGTCTAGTAGCATCACTCAGTAAGTCTGTTTTAAAAACCTGTAAACAGTCTACGGCATCGAATCGATAAGGCTTAGCGCAGAACTCACAAATAGTCTCGACCACGCCTTGCTCAGCTAATATTCCCTGGACCTCTTCTTCGCCGAGCATACGTAAAACATCTGCCACTTTATTACGCGAACAACGACAAGAAAAACGGATTTGACGTGGGGCAAAGCTGCGCACACCATTCTCGGTAGACTCTTCAAGAAATAGACGCCTGAGGATCGTTTCTGGGGGAAGGGTAAGAAGCTCATCGTTGGTAATGGTCTCTCCTAAAGTCTGGATACGAGTCCAGCCTTCTACCGCTGTTTGCGCATCAAGGTGTATATGACCACCTGAATCAGGCATACGTTGCAATAAGAGGCCGCCAATATGGGTGTCGCTTGAGGCTAGCCATATCCGCGTATCCAATTGCTCTGATTTTTGCATGTATAGGCCAATGGCCTCTGCAGCGCTAGATACGGGTTTGATGGTGCTGCCATGCTGCTCCTGGAGAGCAACAATACCTTGATAGGGTGGCTGACCAGGTTCACGCTCTGATGGATCTAGGGTAATAACCAGCCTTCCAGAACTAGTGGCATCTAAGAGCTCGCCAAGGCTAGCATTGAGGGCGATTTCTGATGGATCTACCGAAAGCTTAACAGTAGCCCTCATGGATAAATCTGACTTACATTCAACCACTAAAAGTGAAATGGGGCCTTTGCTTTGAGCCTGAATAATCAAGGTGCCATCAAACTTCAGGCTTGCGCATAACAGAGTGGCGGCACCAACAAAATCCCCCAAGATACGACGAACTGCAGGGGGATCATTGCGACGCTCTAAAACAGCCTGCCAAGCAGTGCTAATGGAGACAATTTCCCCGCGAACAGGGGCTCCATCACAGACAAATACTAGTAATTCATTCATAGGACAAAGTATCCACGTTTTTGAATTTTGCCGCCAAATCATCTGACCTGAGATAATGGAGTTTATGCATATTCGTACACGTTTCGCTCCCAGCCCCACAGGTTTCATTCATCTAGGTAATCTCCGTAGCGCTTTATATCCATGGGCATTTGCTCGCCATAATCAAGGCGACTTCATTCTACGCATTGAAGACACAGATCTTGAGCGCTCTTCACAAGAAGCTGTAGATGTGATCATCGAGGGAATGGCCTGGCTAGGACTGGATTTAGATGAGGGCCCAATCTATCAGATGCAGCGCATTGATCGCTATCGTGAAGTGGTCAAGCAAATGTTAGACGCAGGGCTTGCCTATCCCTGTTATATGAGCGAAGAAGAATTGAACAAGCTTCGTGATCAACAGATGGCCAATAAAGAAAAACCCCGCTATAACGGATTATGGAGGCCTGAGCCAGGAAAAACTCTTCCACCAATTCCGGAAGGTATTGAGCCAGTAATTCGCTTTAAAAATCCCATTGGTGGATCAGTTATCTGGGACGATGCTGTTAAAGGGCAAATTGAGATTAGTAATGACGAGCTCGATGATCTAGTCATCGCTCGTCCAGACGGCACACCAACTTATAACTTCTGCGTGGTGGTAGATGACTTAGATATGAAAATCACCCATGTCATTCGTGGTGATGATCATGTCAACAATACCCCTCGTCAAATTAATATCATGAGGGCTCTAGGTGGCAATCCGCCTATCTATGCGCACCTACCCACGGTCCTAAATGATTCTGGTGAGAAGATGAGCAAACGCAATGGGGCTATGAGCGTACGGGATTACCAAAAGGCTGGTTACCTGCCTGAAGCGATACTGAACTACTTGGCGCGCTTAGGTTGGTCTCATGGTGATGCTGAAGTGTTCACCAAAGAGCAGTTTGTGGCTTGGTTTGATTTGGCCAATCTAGGTCGTTCACCTGCACAACACAATCCAGAGAAGCTACTGTGGCTTAACCATCAATATATTCAGAATGCAGATCCAGCCAAACTAGCGCAGGCGACTAAGCCCTTCGCGCATCAAATTGGGATTGACACCGAAAATGGTCCGGACTTTACTCAAGTTGTAGGTTTATTAAAAGATCGCGCCAATACTCTGATTGAAATTGCAGAAGGGGCTAAGCTTTTTTATTTACCAGCACCAGCTCATAGTGCAGAGGAGATTGCCGCCAATATCCCAGCATCTGTTATTCCTGCATTGAAAGATCTGATTGTTGCTATTGAGAATTCGGAGCCAACAAAGGAAGCTTATGGCGCTGCATTTAAACAAGTTCTAGCCAAACATCAACTCAAAATGCCCGCCCTAGCGATGCCTGTACGTTATGCCTTATTTGCAACCACCCAAACGCCAGCAATCGATTCTGTATTGGTGGTATTGGGCCGGGAAGAAGCACTCAAACGGCTCTCCAAGGTAGTCTAGTAGGCAATTTGCGCAGTTGCACAAAAATAGGCTAAAATCTTGGATTGTTTTGAGTGTCTTGCAGGTTTATTGTGGGATTTCGGGGGTATAGCTCAGCTGGGAGAGCGCTTGCATGGCATGCAAGAGGTCCGCGGTTCGATCCCGCTTATCTCCACCAAACATTCAAAATTGCAGCAATTAGAAGTAGTCCAGGTCCCCATCGTCTAGAGGCCTAGGACATCACCCTTTCACGGTGAGTACGGGGGTTCGAATCCCCCTGGGGACGCCAGAATTCTGGTGGCAGTAAAATGTAGTGTGATGTTTTTCTCGATGTATTTTGGAGCGGTAGTTCAGTTGGTTAGAATATCGGCCTGTCACGCCGAGGGTCGCGGGTTCGAGTCCCGTCCGTTCCGCCAAGACAATTAAAAGCCCCCTGTATAAGGGGGCTTTTTTATTTTGATTCTTTTGAATTATTCCTACTTCTTTTTAGGTGTGGTGATTGATGCAGCCATTGCATCGTAATAAATCACTTTCACTTGTTCACCAACTTTGACATCCGCTAAGAGGGCTGGGTTTTTAACAGTGACGGTCGTAATCTTGCCACTAGGGCCCTTTACTGAGACTAACTTCTTATCGCGATCCACTGCAACGATATCTGCGATGATGGTGGTCTTATTGGCAATCACCTCAGATGGCTTTTCATTCGGCTTTGAATCAGTAACCGTATTGGTCTCCACTTTGCTACGAATACCATCGCTCTTCGTTTTAATCAGCTCAATTGCAACAGCCATTTCATAGGTAACGTTCACTTGGTCGCCTTTTTTGATCTGATCAAAATTGGTAATTTCTGGGCCAGCAACAAATTTAGATTCGCCTTCTTTATTCTTGAAGGTAATGGTGCGGGTCTTCTTATCAATAGCGACTATGGTGCCCTCGTATAGTTGGTAGCGGTTATCGACTACAGCAGCATCGATCACCATTCGCTTAGTAGCAGAGTCGGCCGGCTTTGCTTGGGCCATCACCAAAGAGGGTGAGGCTAATACGGCGGCAATTGATAGTGAAATGGTTGTGAATTTGATATTCATTATTTTCCTTGTAAATAAGCACTTTATAACCAGATACTAGCTCACTTTTAGCATTTATCAGCCTTCCAGAGGGCTAATTGCCGGTTAGGACTGGAGTCTGCATCTTTGATAAGATCACTGTTTGATTCTGAAACCCTAAGGAGGGTATGAAATGCCTCAATTTGCCGCAAATTTAACAATGCTATTTACAGAGACACCATTCTTAGGTCGCTTTGAGAAAGCCCACAATTCTGGATTTAAGGCGGTTGAGTTTCTCTTTCCCTATCCATTTGCGGCTACTGAAATTAAAGATAAGTTAGATCAATATGGCTTAAAGCTAGTTCTTCATAACTTACCTGCTGGAGATTGGGATGCCGGAGAGCGCGGAATTGCTTGTCACCCGGATCGAGTAGCGGAATTTCGTGAGGGCGTTGCTAAAGCAATCGAGTACGCCAAGGTCTTAGGTGTTCCACAGCTAAATTGCCTGGCAGGCAAAGCTCCTGCTGGCGTGGATAACAAGTTGTTACACGATACCTTCGTGTCGAACCTGAAATACGCATCAGCTGAATTAAAGAAAGCCAACCTAAAGCTGCTGATTGAACCAATCAATACTTTTGATATTCCTGGATTCTTTTTAAGCACAACCCAGCAGGCGCTAGATATTCTCAAGGAGGTTGCCGCCGATAATCTTTTCGTGCAATACGACATCTATCATGCCCAGCGTATGGAAGGTGAACTTTGCAACACGATGGAAAAGAATTTTGCCAAAATTGGACATATTCAATTGGCTGACAATCCTGGTCGCAACGAACCTGGTACAGGTGAAATTAATTATGTACATCTTTTTAAGTTCTTGGATCGGATCGGGTATTCAGGATGGATTGGCTGTGAGTACAAGCCCGCAACCACTACTGAAGCGGGTCTGGGTTGGATACAAAAGTTAACTTCATAAAAATAAATCAAAGCAAATACAAAAGGAAAAGAAAATGAGTGCGAAATTAAAATTAGGTTTTGTTGGTCTTGGAATTATGGGCGCGCCTATGGCAGGTCAACTGGTTAAAGCAGGTCATGAGGTATTTATTACTACCAGAAGTAAGGTTCCTCAGGAGCTAGCTTCTTCAACAGCAATTCAATGCGCTAGCCCAAGCGAAGTTGCCCAAAAGGCAGACATCATTTTCACCATGGTTCCAGACACACCGGATGTTGAAAAAGTGTTGTTTGGAGATAAAGGCGTTGCGGCCGGCTTATCCAAGGGCAAAGTTGTGGTTGATATGAGCTCTATTTCACCAATCGCTACTAAAGAATATGCCAAGAAAATAAATGCCTTGGGTTGCGACTATCTTGATGCGCCCGTTTCTGGTGGCGAAGTTGGCGCTAAAAATGCCACGCTCTCGATTATGGTTGGCGGTGATGAGGCCGTGTTTAATAAAATAAAGCCTGTACTGGATCTGATGGGCAAGAACATTAACTTGGTCGGCGGCAATGGTGATGGTCAAACTGCCAAGGTTGCGAACCAGATTATTGTGGCCTTGAATATTGAGGCTGTTGCAGAGGCACTTGTATTTGCATCTAAAGCCGGTGCAGATCCTGCTAAGGTTCGCCTGGCACTGATGGGTGGTTTTGCGAGCTCGAAGATTCTTGAAGTACATGGTGAGCGTATGGTCAAGCGTACATTTGATCCTGGCTTTAGGATTGAATTGCATCAAAAGGATCTTAACCTTGCGCTCAACAGTGCACGCGCCCTAGGTGTGTCACTTCCAAATACGGCCACCGCTCAAGAATTATTCAATTCCTGCTCTGCGCATGGTGGCAAAGCCTGGGATCATTCAGCAATGGTCAAAGCATTAGAAAAGCTAGCAAACTTTGAGGTTGGTCAAAAGGCCTAAGTTCTGTATATGTCATCAACCCTATTGGTGTATTTGCATGGTTTTCGATCTTCGCCAAGATCTAGCAAGGCGGTGATGACAGGTGAGGCAGTAAAGACTATAGCAACTGCGGCAAATGCCATTGATTGGTATTGCCCGCAGTTGTTAGCATCGCCTAAGGAAAGCATGGGGATGGTGACAGCCTATATAGACCGCTCCAAGGCTGATCGCATTGTTGTCATCGGGTCATCGCTTGGTGGGTTTTATGCCAACTACCTGGCAGAAAAATATGGTTGTAAGGCGGTAGCCTTAAACCCTGCAGTACATGCTGCTAGAGAGCTTGCCCCCCATGTGGGGATGATGACATCCTATGACAGTAATGAACCTTTTGATTTTCGGCCTGAATATATCGATGAACTAAAGGCCCTACAGGTTGAGAGAATTTCTGATCCCAAGCGCTACTTTTTAATTGCCGCAAAAGGGGATGAATTGTTGAATTGGAGGGAAATGAGTGAGTTCTATCCAGGCGCTCACCAGCTGATCCTTGAAGGCAGTGATCATGGAATTGCTGACTATGCAGACCATCTCCCCAAGGTCTTGGAGTTTATATCCCCCTAGATGATTGATTGACGCAAATTTCTTCTGTAAGATAAGTCTATAGATTGATGGCTTTGCCTAGATCGAGAAAGGAGAGTTTGTGCTGAGCATCTTAAAACTAGACGCTGGTGGAATTCCCCAGGGTTGGGTTAACGCCGAAGAAGCAACCAAGCATTACGCTGACAACAGTGTTTTGTGGACTCTAGGCGACCCCATCATGAAAATGCGTGGCGGCATTTCTAGGGCTAGTGGCTTGCAATCCGTGATCGAACTTCATTCGATCATTGCCATCAAGGGTAGCGCAAAGATTAATTTATTTGACGTTGCACCAGTTATCACCAAACATAAACTTTTTAAGCGTGATCGAGGTCTCTGTGCTTATTGTGGTGACAACATTCACGAAAATCATGCCGAGGCGGAGCACATCATTCCGAATAGTCGCGGCGGTAAATATTCCTGGATGAATCTAGTCATTTCTTGTAGGCCTTGCAATCAACGCAAGGGTAATCGCACTCCTGAGCAGGCTGGTATGGGTTTGCTATATACCCCTTATCTGCCAAGCTTGTACGAAGATATGATTCTTAAAGGGCGCAATATTCTGGCAGACCAGATGGACTTCCTAGCCGCCAATTTACCTAAGAACAGTCGTTTACTCGAGAGCGCTCTCTGAGTTTGGGGCTAGAGCAAGTTAGGCACTCTCAAAGCAGTAGTTTGACTCACGCAAAATCTTTGCGGATTATTCTCATTGCATTGGCCCTGTCTTTGATTGGCCATTTTATTTTATTTTTTGGCATTCCCTTTTTATCTTTTAATGGACCGCCAGAGATAGCGGACGATCTTATTATTAGGACTGAATTAAAAGTTGAGCCTCCAAAGAAGATTCAGATGGCCAAAGCGCCTAGAAAGAAAGTAAACAAGGAAGCATCCACTAATTCAGTAGAAGACTCAAAGAGCCTTGCGAGTGGTGGCGAGCAGGGCGGGGCTAATAATCAAGAGGGGCTCGCTTTCAGGCTTCCAGAATCAGGCATCATCTACTATGACGCTTATGTAGACGGTCAAAAGTATCAGACGGGAGAAATTGATTGGATTGTTGATGCAAATGGCTATCGACTATATATCAACATTCCCTATGCATTTGTTGGTCCATTTGTATTTGAATCCAGGGGAACTGTCGATGCATACGGTATGGCCCCATCCATTTATTGGACCCAGCGAGGCACAAAGCCACCACGCTATTCACGCTTTGATAGAGACTCAAGCGGAGGAGGGAAGATGTACTTTTCGGAAAAGCCGGAGTTCACTCCAGATCTTCTTCCGGGCACGCAAGATCGATTCAGTTTGATGTTTCAGTTTGCCTCTTTGCTAAACGGAGATAGCAAAATCGATGAGGCAGGCAGTATTCGATCGTTACCGGTGGTGGATTACAACACCCTAGAAATGTGGCACTTTAAGAGCTATGGTGAGACGATTTCTGAAGATATTCCAAGTCTAGGAAAATCTGTTAATCGTCGTTACTCGCTAATGCAGCGTGAAAAAGATCCCTATAAGCGGCAAGTGGATATTTGGTTAGCCAAAGATCTCGAGTGGCTTCCAGGCAGAATTCGTTCTCAGGAAGCTAATGGCAGGGTTCTAGAGCTAGTATTTCTACAAAAGAGCCCAATACCTGTTCGCGCTATACCCTAAAAGCCAGATCCGGATTTGGGGCTTTGCTTGGCATGGCCCAGCAAGTTCACCATCATCGAATACAAAGCAGCTCCCGACATCGATACAGCGAAGATACCTGTAAAGGAAATAATGATCGGTAAAACCCTCCAGTGCTCTGTTAAGGAGTAGTTGCCATAACCAACCGTTGTATACATTTCACCGGCAAAGTAAAAAGTCTGTGGATTAGTGGGGAACACCTTCAATGCCACACAGATATAGGCCCAGGCGATAATTTCAGCAAAATGGACCGCAATAATCAGCAAGATTGCCAAGAAATAGGATACGAAATTACCCCCATAGATGCGTCTATTTACGAGCTTCTGATCCAACCAATGAAACGTACCGGCAATCGATAAAACAATCATTCCGTGAACAGTGAGCATGAAGCATGCCAGTAGTAAGACAAACCAGATCTGTCCATTGCCCATATCGGTATTGATTTCGCTAAATAGTGTTGCGAAGCTGGGGAGGTCGGCGCTGCGTATAAGATCTAAAAGGAACATGGGTCTTGTGGGGAAGGATTACAGAAATATCTTATTTGACATAATAATGATTATACGCATTTAGTCTATGAGGTCTTAGGCTTTACAGAGCCCACGTAAGGCTTCTTATAGAGCTTTAACCAACGGGATCTAAGGCCCTCACTAATCCAGGGCTTATCGTAGATATCAGCAATATCAATAGCCGTTAAGCCTTGAGAATTCCGTAATTGCAAGTCTGCACCTTTATCCAAGAGCAGCTTAACCAATTGCTCATTGCCAGATTGGACGGCCATCATCAGCGGCGTAGTGTTGCCAAGACTCATGGAGTCAACATTAGCTCCATTGGAAATTAAGAACTGAGCAACCTCAAGCTGAGCCTTGGCACAGGCGTAATGTAAAGGCGTCCAGCCAATGTGATCTAGTTGTGCCTTATGGCCTATAACCAGGGTCTTAACGAGTGGCAAATTGCCATCTATTGACGCCATCATTAAGGGTGTTTCACCATTCTTATCCGATAAGTCAACATCAATATTCTTATCGCCAAGCAAAACATCAATGACCTTAGGAGATTTCTCCCGAATAGCCAAAACCAACATTGGGCTGCCATTGGCATCAACAGTGTTCGGATTTACGCCTTTTTTAAGTAAAGATTTCACCTCAGAGACATCATCAAACTTGGCTGCTTTAGCAAAATCAGCAACCTGAACTGGAGTTTGCGAGTGAGAAAGTTGATTTCCGATGCAAATCAGAAATAAAACTACCCCTAATTTATTAAACTTTAATATCATGAATAACTTCTATCTATATGAAAACAATCATAAAAGTTACTTGAAGTTTGATCGGCAAGCTCTTGAATAGAAACTCCCTTGAGATTGGCAATAAATTCACCAACTTTAGCTACCCATGCAGGCTCATTGATCTTGCCACGATACGGAATGGGCGCCAAATAAGGAGAATCAGTCTCGATGAGCATCCTATCGAGCGGCACCGCTTTACAGGTTTCCTGAAGGTCTTTGGCGCTTTTAAAGGTTACGATTCCAGAAAAGGAGATATAAAACCCCATTTCCATGGCTGATTGGGCCATTTCTAGGCTCTCAGTAAAGCAATGCATCACCCCGCCAATCTGCTGGGCGCCCTCTTCTTTCAGGATCTTGATAGTGTCTTCAGATGCTGAGCGTGTATGGATGATGAGAGGCTTTTTAGAGGCTATTGCGGCCTTGATATGGGTTCTAAAGCGTTCACGTTGCCACTCCATGGATGCATAGCTCCGATCACCCATACGGTAGTAGTCAAGACCTGTTTCACCAATGGCGATGATTTTGGGGTGCTTTAAAGCAGTTTCTACCAGGAAGTCATAACTAGGCTCAGGGGTGTCTTCATAATCGGGATGAACCCCAACGGAGGCATATAAATGGGAGTAATCCTGGGCAAGCTTCAGAACGTTGGGGAAATCTGGCAGATCGACAGATACACACAAAGCGTTGCTCACTTTGGCAGCAGCCATATTCGCAAGCACTTCTGGCAAACGAGATTGAAATTCCGGGAAATCGAGATGGCAATGTGAGTCTATGAACATGACTCGTTATTTTAGACTGCCTAAGCCTAAATTAAGCCTCAAAAACTTGTTGGTATTGAGATAGCAAGGCTTCTAATTGAACTCGGTTAGCTAAGGGGTGATTTTCATGGCGACGGGCTTGAACCAGAGATTTCCAAAAATGATGCAGTTTGGGTATCTTGGCGGTTTGGGACAAACTTTTAAGCGTTGCTAGGTGTTTTGGGTAATAACGTGGGTTGCCGCCCTGCGCAACGGCTTGAAGATCAGAGGTCCAGCGTTGCATGGCGGCCAATAAATAGCTGTATCGAGCCTTGTGCGTCTTCTCCGCGGAATCTAACCAATTCATGCGCACTCCCTGTGACATGGATTGGAGTAAATAGCGTGAGGCTTGGATCGCAATCGTTAATTCATCTTTCTCATCTTGCTTGTTTCTGGCAATCAAGGAATCTAAAACCGAATACGGCGCCCCACCCTGCTCATCGTAAATGGTTTCAACATCAGCATCGCCCACTTTAATCCCATTCATCCTCTGCAATTGTGTACGCAACCACGCTAAACCTTGATCACGATCTGGGCGTGGCGCGGTCAGCAAGCGACAACGAGAACGAATGGTTGGAAGAACACGGTCTACTCGATCGGCTAACAAAATAAAGATCGTATTTGCTGGCGGCTCTTCCAAGGACTTGAGTAAGGTATTGGCAGCGTCAGAACGCAGCATCTCTAAGGGGTAAATCAAGATCACACGATTACCGCCTCGATGCGAACCAATTGAAAGACCTTCTATAGCACTACGAGTCTCTTCAATGGAAATATTTTTCTTTTCTTTCTTTTCGCTAGCCTCACCATCAGAATCATCTCGTGCTGCTTTGCCTTTTTTAGGTGCTTCATCACTCTCATAGTCAGCATGCGGCAATAGCCCGCGATGTGTTTCGGGAACTAGAGCAATAAAGTCAGGATGATTTCCAGTGTTAAACCAATGGCAGGCTTCACATTGATTACAGGGGCGTGAAGCTGCGTGAGCACTCTCGCATAAGAGAGATTTTGCAAGTTCAAGTGCAAATGCAAACTTGCCGATGCCAGATTGACCATGCAATAAGGTCGCATTGGGGAAGTTGGAAAAATCTAAGTTATCCCATAGTCCTTGCAGCCATGGTGCTATAGACTTTTCTTGCTCGGCTAACATGAACTCACTCATCTAGATCTTAAATTTCAGATGAGTGAGTTCATTCCAAATGAGGTCTGGAGTTTTCGTAGCATCTACTAAATAAAAACGCGTTGGATCTTCTTTAGCGCGGCGTAGGTATTCTTGACGGACTTTCTCAAAGAAATTTAAATCCATTTTTTCAAACTTATCTGGTGCTCGTGCTTTAGAGCGACGTGCCTCTGCAACCTCACCTGGTAAATCAAACAGGATCGTAAGATTAGGCTGGAGTAGTAGGCCATTAGTACCGCCTTGCACCCAACGCTCCAGTTGATTTAATTTATCAAGACTTAAGCCCCGCCCGCCTCCTTGGTAAGCAAAGCTAGCATCTGTGAACCGGTCTGAAATGACTATTTTTCCAGCCTTCAAAGCAGGCTCTATCACTTGAGCAATATGTTCACGACGCGCGGCAAACATTAACAAAGCTTCTGTCTCTAGATTCATTGGGGCATCCAGCAACAATGTCCTTAGCTGCTCACCTAAAGGTGTGCCACCCGGCTCGCGGGTCATGACCACTTCACGATCTGGATAGCGCTCCTGCATCAGCCGTTGAAACGATTCGAGATGAGTGCTCTTACCAGCACCATCAATACCTTCGAAGCTAATGAAATATCCTGGATACATTGATGTCATATGAAATTAAATCGAATTAATGAGATGTTCGGCTTGACTTGCGCTGATACTGGTCCACTGCCCTCTCGTGCTCACCAAGGCTTTGAGAAAAGTAGCTACTGCCATCACCTTTGGCCACAAAAAATAATACATTGCTCGCAGCCGGATGAATGGCTGCTTGGATTGATTCCTTGCTCGGCATGGCGATGGGGGTTGGGGGTAATCCTTTGCGCATATAGGTATTGTAGGGATTGTCTTTGCGAAGATCTGCTTTACGCAGATTACCGTCAAATTTAGGGCCAATTCCATAAATGACGGTCGGATCGGTTTGCAACAGCATTCCCTTGCTTAAGCGATTGGTGAAGACGGCTGCAACCAAGCTCCTATCACTTGAACGCCCAGTTTCCTTTTCTATAATGGAGGCCAGGGTGAGAAGCTCATAGGATGTTTTCAAGGGGGAGTTCACCTCTTTTTGTGACCATGCTTGAGAAAGCTGTTTTTGCATCGCCTGTGACGCCCTGCGATAGATTTCGATATCAGACTCCTCCGGATCAAAGATATAGGTATCTGGCATAAAAATACCTTCAAGCCCTGGGTAATTCAGATTGAGTTTTTGCAGTATTTCTTTCGGTGCCATGCCCTTGGTCTGATGAAGCAATGATGGATGAGCATCTACTAATTGCCTCAATTGCCAGATTGTCATACCGGGAACGATCGCAATACTCTCCTTCACTCTATCGCCTCGGGCGATTTGAAGAAGAATGGTTCCTAAACTTGCACTCGTTGGCAAAAGATAAGTTCCTGGTTTTAGCTTTGATCCAACAAACAAAGCTCTTGCGCTCACCTGAAATACGATTGAAGGCATAGAAACACCCTGCTCTTCTAATTGCCTAGAAATACTGGCAAGTCCTGACTGGGGTTTAATTTTGACTTTATAAACCGGTGAATCTACGATATTCGGGATAGCTGGAACCACTGGCCATAAAAAGATACTGCCGTAGAAGATGCTAATCAACACGAGAAGCCCATATAGCCAAGCTCTTAGATTTTGGCCTCGAGTTTTGTTCTTAATAAAACGGCGTCTTGCCTGAATTTTTCTGCTCATCAGGCTATGATAAAAGGGTCATGATCATTCACACCCAAAATACTCCAATACAAGCCAACCTACCCCAATGGGGCCTCATTTTTGTGGAGGGTGCAGATGCTGCTGGTTTTTTACAAAATCAGCTGAGTAATTCTGTTTTGGGCTTGAATCGCACATTCGCCCCACAAATTGCCCAAACACATGACTCAGTCAGGCTGATTGGGTATTGCAGTCCAAAAGGAAGATTACTTGCTAGCGCCTGGCTTGGACAATTTCCTGAAGATGCCAATGCACCCGATCGTTTTGCACTATTCCTCTCCAAAGATATTGCCGCATCTATAGCCAAACGCTTATCGATGTTTGTTCTGCGCTCCAAAGTAAAAGTGATCGATGCATCATCCCAATGGAGTATTTCTGGATACTGCTGCAACGAGGCAGATATTGCAGATGTCAAAATAGAGGTCGGTCAAATTGGCTTACGCCTACCAAATGTCTTAGCAAATAATCACACGTATTCACGTGCATTGATTGCAAGAAAAAAAGACGATTCAGAGAAAAAGTTAAGTGATGATTCCATACAGTGGGATCATCTTGAAGTGATGAGCGCAATTCCGAGAATTGTTCTAGCAACGCAAGAGCAATTTGTACCGCAAATGGTTAACTTTGAATCCGTTGCAGGAGTGGACTTTAAAAAGGGCTGCTATCCAGGACAAGAAATCGTCGCTCGCAGTCAATACCGTGGCGTTATCAAAAGGCGACTTCAGCTGGCACATACTTCAATAGACTCCCTAGGCAGCGTCTCGATTGCCCCAGGTACCGAGCTTTTTCATTCGAATGACCCCGCGCAACCAGCTGGTATGGTGGTCTTATCATCTCCATCCCCCACAGAACCCAATAGAATCGACCTCCAGGTGGAGTGCAAACTGGATGCACTCGAAAGCGGAGAAATCCATCTGGGAAGTGTGCAAGGACCTGTGTTAAAAATAGATTCATTGCCTTACCCATTAATTGAAATCTAGGATTTTCTGCTGATATGTGCCTGATCCTTTTTGCCTGGAAATCACACCCAGACTACCCATTGGTAGTTGCAGCTAATCGCGATGAGTTTTATGAGCGTGATACTGAAGGTATTTCTTGGTGGCAAGAGCACCCTCATATTTTAGCTGGCAGAGATCGCGCTGATGTTTTAGGAAGTCCAGGTACATGGCTAGGCTTTACTAAGACTGGTAAATTTGCGGCACTAACGAATGTCAGAGCACCCAGCGAAAAAAATCCTGACTCAAGAACGCGTGGCGAACTCTCCTTAATGTATCTTTCAGGGAAAGAGCATCCCACTGGCTTCATCCAAGAGAATATGAAGCGCTTCCAAAATTACAACGGCTTTAATCTTTTGATGGCCGACCTGAGTAATCCTGAGAATGCGGAGATGCATTGGGTTAGTAACCGCATGATGATGGGTCAAAGTATTCGCCCTCGTAAAGTCTTCCCTCAGCAACCCTTAGATGCTGGTGTTTATGGACTTTCTAATGCCATGCTCGATACGCCATGGCCCAAAGTAAACCATCGTGTAGCTGCCTTTGCGCAGACACTTGCCATGGATAGCGGTCAACTGAAGAATGTAGATCAGTATTTAAAGCTACTGGCTGATACTCATCACGCAAGTGACCATGAATTGCCGAATACCGGCGTTAGTCGTGAATGGGAAAAGGCACTCTCACCTGCCTTCATTAAAACCGATACCTACGGTACTCGCTCCAGCACAGTGCTCAGAGTCCGTAAAGACGGTCAATTTGAAATGGTAGAACGTCGCTTCGATGCTACTGGCACAGTTGGCCATGACGTGATCACCGGAGCCCTGAGTGCTGCACCCGGCTCTAATCTTTCGGTTTAATTCTTAATCGTTTGTCTCGCCACGCAGGTCATCATTTACAACACGGCTGCCATCGGCATTGCGAGTTGCTAAGCGCTTTAAGTATTTAAATGTTCCTGTCGCCATGCAGCACACTTCACCTTGATCGTTGTAAAGCTTAGCTTCACAGAACGCCATAGTGGCTGTACTGCGAACCGTATCGGCTTTTACACGCAATACCCCATTGGCAGCCTGCATAAAGTTATTTTTCAATTCAATCGTGACAACACTGCGGTCGCCAGGATCACCCGATCTAGCCGCCACAGCCATAGCTACATCCATCAGAGTAAGAAGAACGCCGCCATGGGCTACGGCCCAGGTATTGGTGTGCTCTGGCTTGAGTGCCAGCAAGATCTCCCCTTTACCCATTTCTGCGCTCAGGCAGCGGACACCTAGAAGCTTTAAAAAAGGAACGTTTAACTCTTCCCCCAAATTGGCAAGCTGAGTTTGGGCATTGATCTGGACTTGTTTATTCATACCCTGATTTTAGTAGCTCAAACGCCATTTGGGAAATCCCCCTAGAATAGTTCTTATGGCCTTTACTTTAAGCGGCGATGACGCTATCCAAGAACTGCAACCAAGCCCGATTCCAGGTCCTTATTGGGTGGCCTTTTCATCATCGGCAGCTAAATTACTCAAGATCAAGTTAAAGAGTGATGGATATCCAGAGGATGAGACTTGGCTAGACCTTTTAGCCGGTAATAGTCTAGAGACTCAATCTCAGAAATTTCCCAAGCCAATTGCTACTGCTTATAGCGGACATCAATTTGGCGTCTGGGCTGGACAGCTAGGTGATGGTAGAGCAATTCTCTTGGGTGATATCGCTGGTCAAGAATTACAACTAAAGGGTGCAGGTAAGACGCGGTATTCACGCATGGGTGATGGCAGAGCTGTCTTGCGCTCTTCTATCCGCGAATTTTTATGCAGCGAAGCAATGCATGCATTAGGCATACCCACTAGCAGAGCCTTATCGGTAGTTGGATCTAGCATGCCGGTCTTGCGAGAGACTCTGGAAACTGCTGCCGTGTGCGCCCGCTTAGCACCAAGTTTTATACGCGTTGGTCATTTTGAACACTATGCTTCAACACAAAATATTGCCCGACTAAAAGAACTCGCTGATTTACTAATGGATCAGCATTATTCGCAATGTCGTAATAGTAAAGATCCTTACTTAGCGCTATTTCAAAAGATATCTGAGCGTAATGCAACACTAGTTGCTCAATGGCAAGCCGTTGGCTTTTGTCATGGAGTTCTCAACAGTGACAATATCAGCGTATTGGGACTGACGATTGACTACGGTCCCTTTGGCTTTCTAGACCAATTTCAAATGGACCACATTTGCAATCATAGCGATCATGGTGGCCGCTATGCCTATGATCGTCAGCCACAGATCATGCATTGGAATATGGCCTGCTTAGCGAGCGCCTTTATACCTTTACTGGAATTAGATCACTCTGAAGAAGAGGCAAAAAAGCTACTCACTGATGCACTCAGCGAATTTCCAACTATCTTTGAAAAATCTTGGCAGGCACTATTTAGGCGCAAGCTGGGCCTCGTGAATGAGCAAGATGAAGATATCGAGCTGATTGAAAGACTGCTCCAGATGATGCATGACTCAAGAGTCGATTTTACAAAGCTGTTTAGAGGGCTTGCACAGATTAATATTAATGCTCCCATCAGCCAAATCGAAGCACGCAATGACTTCATTAATCGAGATGCGATTGATCAATGGTTGAGTGATTACATCACTCGCTTAAAGGCAGAATCTAGTGTTGATGCTGATCGTAAAAAAAGAATGAATGCAGTAAACCCAAAATATGTATTACGCAATCATTTAGCCCAAGCTGCCATTGAAAAAGCTCAACAGCAGGACTTTTCTGAAGTGGTTAAACTCTTGAGCATTTTAGAGAGCCCGTTTGATGGACAAGAGCAATACCAAGAGTACGCAAATCCCCCGCCTCCAGATTTAGAGTTCATTGAAGTTAGCTGCTCTTCTTAATACCTCACTACCGATTGAAATCAAGAGAGTTCATATGAAAAAAACAAATTCAGAATACAAAAAAATACTCACCGATATTGAGTATCGCGTCACTAGAGAGGCTGCAACTGAAAGGCCATTTACTGGAAAATATTGGGACCATTGGGACAAAGGTAGATATAGCTGCGTTTGCTGTGATACCCCACTCTTCCTCTCAGACACTAAATTTGATGCTGGCTGCGGATGGCCTAGCTACAACCAACCAGAGGAAGAATCGGCCATCAAAGAGATTAAAGATGTTAGCCATGGAATGATTCGTACTGAGGTACGTTGCGCCAACTGTGATGCCCATTTAGGCCATGTCTTTGATGATGGCCCAAACCCTACTGGCTTACGTTACTGCATCAATTCTGCATCTTTGAGTTTTGAACCTAGCTCTAATGCAAAGCCCACAAAAGAATCTTAAAAACAGGCTTCAGCATCAAATAGCTGGATAATGCCTCTTATGAAATTTTTATTCGACCTATTCCCCATCATTCTGTTCTTTATCGCCTTTAAATTTGGTGATATCTATACCGCAACGATTGTTGCCATGGTTGCGACCATTGGACAGATTCTGTGGGTTTACTATCGCCACCGCAAGATCGATGCCATGCAATGGGTGAGCTTGGTCATGATTCTGGTCTTTGGTAGCTTGACTATCTTTTTGCATGACAAAACTTTCATTCAACTAAAACCGACTGCCCTTTACTGGCTATTTTCAGGGGCTTTATTTATTAGCGCCCAATTCTTTAGTAAAAATTGGATTCAAGTTCTCATGGGCAAGCAAGTTACTCTCAAGCCAGCAAACTCACACTCTGTTTGGCATCGACTAAATATGGCCTGGGCTGCATTCTTCTTTTTGATGGGCGTCCTCAATCTCTATATCGCTTTTGAGTTCTCCGAAGAAACTTGGGTCAATTTCAAGCTCTTTGGCAGTACAGGTTTACTAGTCGCCTTTGTGATTGCCCAAGGTATCTGGCTATCGCGTCATATGGAGCATCCTTCTGAATGAGTATTAATCAGGCACGTATTGCATTGTTTGAACAAGACCTACATAAGTCATTTGCAATTGAGCATCTCCAGATAGAGGATGAAAGCCATCTACATGCTGGGCATGCTGGTGCAGCTACTGGTGGCGGCCACTTTAAGCTGACCATTGTTGCCCCAGAATTTAAGGGTATGGGCTTGGTCGCTAGACATCGTGCGATCTATGCTGCCTTAAATCAACATATCCCAACAGAGATCCATGCCTTAACGATTAATGCCCTGGCACCGGGTGAATCTGGTTCTTCAGTTTGATTTACACTGACAGCCATTGAAACCTGATCATTCAGACCACTAATTAAATAATCTTCCATTATGTTGAAATTTCACTCCTTATTTACCATCAGTTTTTTTGCCCTCTTCTTATCAGCAAATGCAGCTGCCCAGAATGCTGTGATCGTCAACGGCAAAGCCATTCCTAAGTCTCAATTAGATAAGTTGGTAGAAAAAATGGGTAAGCCAGATGATCCTCAAGTGCGAGATCAGGCCCGCGAGATGCTAATCACCCGTGAACTAATTCTCCAAGACGCTGATAAGCGCGGGGTCATCCAAAAAGAAGCGGTACGCGAGCAATTAGAGCAAGCCCGTGTGGGAGTTTTAGTGGGGGCTGTTTTTGAGGACTATGTAGAACGCGAAGGCGTCACTGATGCAGACCTGAAGTCTGCCTATGAAAACATCAAAGGTCAGTATGCCGGTAAGGAATACCACGTAGAGCATATTTTGGTCGACAAAGAAGCAGATGCAAAAGCAATCATCATCCAACTAAAGGCTGGCGCTAATTTTGAAGATATCGCCAAAGCCAAATCTAAAGATCCCGGCTCCGCTAAAAATGGTGGTGACCTCGGCTGGGTGTCTGATAAGGCCCTGGTTCCTGAGTTTTCAAAAGCCATGGTACAACTCAAGAATGGCCAGATTACGGATAAGCCAGTGAAATCTCAATTTGGTTATCACATTATCAAAACGCTAGATTCTCGTGATGCCAAGGCTCCTAGCTTTGATGAGATGAAAGATCAGCTAAAACAAATGATCATGTCTGATCAAAATTGGCAAAAAGCAAAGTTCTCAGAAATGATGCAAAAACTTCGCGCTAAGGCGAAGATTCAGTAAGCAGAATTTTCTCTATCTGCTTTGGTAGTGGCGTGGCCTGAGTTTTTGAATCGCCATGCCTGCCAAACCGCAGGCAAACGCGGCCATGACAAACACATCTCGTGGTTGAGATAGCTCCCAGATCCAGCCTGCGCACAATCCGCCTAAGGTGCCGCCTAGACCATAAGAGACAGTTGCCATTAAGGCCTGTCCTCTAGCCTGCAAAGGCCCAGTAAACCAGCGTTGGAGCAATTTCGTGGCGGCACTATGGTGGGCCGCAAAAGTACCTGCATGTAAGACTTGAGCAAAGATCAGAATAGCTGTTGTTGGCAAGAATGCAATCAGAATAAAGCGCACTACCCCAACTCCAAAGGCTGCTTGAAGAATAACCTCGGCATCTAAGCGACTAAGCACCTTGCTTTGGAAGTAGAAGAAAATCACTTCAGCAAATACGCCTAAGGCCCAGAAGAGACCAATCTGAAATTTATCGTAACCAAGATTGGCAAGATAAAGGGAATAAAAAACATATAGAGCCGCATGAGCAAACACCATAAAGAAACCGGAGGTTAAAAACCAGCGTACATCTGGATTTAAGAGCACCGCCAGTAATTCACCCTTGACCATTTTGCGGCGCTCCATCTTTGGTTCATGCAGCAAAAATGTGACCAAGGCTAGTGAGACCAAAACAATTGCACCTACCGCGGGATAGAGCTCTATTGATTTTCGTTGGAAGAGTTCACCAGCAGTTAGAACCATAAAAATAAAGCCAAGGGAGCCCCAGAGGCGCAGTCGCCCATAACGTTTATCAAAAGAATTATCTTTAAATAACGCGTGTACTGTTGCAGATTCTCCAAGAGGCATCAGACTGCTTAGGATGGTATGCAGAACAAACATCCAGATAAAAAAGCTGATGTAGCTTTGTAAAAAGAAAATGGATAAAAAGACTAGCGCCGCCAAGCAGGCGCAAAAACGAATAATCCCAACGCGGTTAGATAAAAAGTCAGAGAGCCAGCCCCAAGAAAATGGCCCAATAATGCGGGTAATTTGCAGCATTGACATCAGCACTGCAATCTCTATTACGCTAAATCCGCGCTCTAAAAAAAACAGGCTAGCATACGGCGAGACCAGACCAACATAAGCAAAATATAAAAAGAAAAAGGACCCGAAGGCCCAACGAAGAGATGGCGTCATCTAAACAATAGCCATCAATCCGATGTTGATCCCGGGCGAGCTACAGGGATAGGCTTAACTGCCACTTTGACATCAGCACACTGAGCGCGATGACGTAATGCGTGATCCATCACCACCAAAGCCAACATCGCTTCAGCTATAGGTGTAGCGCGAATACCAACACAAGGATCATGACGCCCCTTGGTTTGCACGGTAATAGGCTTGCCATCTAAGTCAATCGATTGTTTTGGACTCATGATGCTAGAGGTTGGCTTAATGGCAATAGATACGCGCAGATCTTGACCACTACTGATACCGCCCAAGGTGCCACCCGAATGATTGCTAGCAAAGCCATCGGGATGCATTTCATCACCATGCACACTACCACGCTGAGCAACTGATTTAAAGCCAGCACCGATCTCAACACCTTTAACAGCATTGATTCCCATCATGGCGTGTGCAATATCTGCGTCCAATTTATCAAAGAGAGGTTCGCCTAAGCCAATAGGTACATTACGTGCACGCACCTCAATACGTGCGCCACAAGAGTCCCCGGCCTTGCGCAACTCATCCATATAAGCCTCAAGTTGCGGAATGATGTCAGCGTTAGCGGCAAAGAATGGATTCTTCTCCACTTGGGAAAGATCCTTAAACGGGATTTCTAGCGAACCCAATTGACTCATATAACCATAGAACTGCGTGCCATATTGTTGATGCAGCCATTTTTTTGCAATGGCTGCTGCTGCAACAACAGGTGCAGTTAAGCGCGCAGAGGATCTCCCGCCACCACGAGGATCGCGAAAACCATATTTGTGGTGATAAGCATAGTCAGCATGGCCCGGCCGGAATGTTTGCAAGATATCGCCATAGTCTTGGCTACGCTGATCCGTATTCCGTATTAACAGGCCAATCGGCGCGCCGGTAGTCTTGCCCTCAAAGACGCCAGAAAGAATCTCAACCCGATCCTCTTCTTTGCGCTGGGTCACATGACGGGAAGTGCCCGGCTTGCGACGGTCTAGATCTAACTGAAGGTCAGCCTCTGATAAGGCCATGCCTGGCGGGCAGCCATCGACTACTGCCCCAATAGCGGGACCGTGAGATTCACCAAAAGTGGTAACAGTAAAGAGGAGGCCTAAAGTATTTCCTGACATAACCACATTATGTCATTTGTCAGGAATATCGGGTTAAAACAAGTAGTTAAGTGCTAGTTTGCAGCCTTTTCGGTGTCTTCTGGCCAATCCCGAATATAGGCTTTTAACATAGTGTTTTCGAAGTCTTGCGCTTCCACTACAGACTTGGCAACATCATAAAAAGAGATTACGCCCATCAGCATTTTTTGATCCACTACCGGTAAATACCGTACGTGATCCACCAACATCATGCGACGGACTTCATTGATCTCCGTTTCCATATTGCAAGTCAGGGGCTTTTGATTCATCACGGCGCTCACTTGCAAACCATCGAGCTTACCTTGATGCGTTGCTAATGCTGCAATCACTTCACGGAAAGTCAAAATACCGACCAGTTTGTCGTACTGCATGACAACCAAAGAGCCTATGTCATGTTCGCTCATCACCAACACCGCAGTTTGCAGCGCAGTCTCAGGAGCAACAGTAAATAAAGTGCTGCCCTTTACACGCAATATATCGCGAACTTTCATCTCATCTCCAGAAACACTACAAACACGACATTGATAGTTTCAATATATGCCGAAGATGTCTATCAATCAAGGGCTGGAGAACCTCTTTTAGTAACGAATAACCCTAATGACACCGCTGCGGATATTAGGCAAATTGGCCACTAAGATTGCACCAGCCAAGGTAATCCACCAGGTCATATAGATCCAGAGCAGCCCTAGAGGAAAGATGGCAAAGGCGCCATAAACAGTCTTGTAGAAGGCCGTGTGGCTCAGAAAAATAGCATAGCCAAACTTCATCAGCTCAAAACTAATGGCCGCAAAGAATGCTCCTGAAAAAGCATCTGCCCAAAGAATCTTGGAGTAAGGTAAAACTTTATAAGCGACAGTAAAGACAGCAATCGCTAGGAAAATGGGTGCAATCGCTGCCAGCACTTGAAAACCAAAAGAAATTGCTTTAATCCAACCTTCTGATGCGCTAAATAAAACACCACTGAAGTAGATGCCCACACCAAGAAATACTGGGCCCAAAAAAGTTGCTGCACTATAAATGATGACCTTTTTCACTAGAGGACGACGCTCTTGTACTTTGAAGATTTGATTAAATGCTGATTCAATCACTGCCAATGTCATGATGGCGGTAATAACCAAACCGATTAAGCCAACGTAAGTTAATCCACTTGCTTTAGATGAAAACTGTTCTAGATAGGTAAATACTTGTTGATTTAGCCCGCCAGGCATATAGGTATCGAGCAACCATGTTCTAAAAGCATTTTTTACCTGGATAACGCTGGGTAGATAGCCAATCAGAATGGTAGCGATGGTGAGCATTGGCACTAGAGACAAAGTGGTCGTAAACGCCAAACTGGCAGCAATCTGATTCAGATTGAGGCCGCGATTACGCTCCCAGAGCTGTTTGCCCAGAGCAAGCCATAATTGAGGATTACGAATAAGGCGCATCGCCGTATCATAAGAGAATATGAGCCAACCTGAAATTTTAGTTCTGTACTACTCCCGTTATGGTGCCACCAAGGATCTGGCTCGCCTGATTGCGGAAGGCATCGAAAGCGTTCCTGGAATCAATGCGCGACTCAGAACCGTTCCTGCAATCTCCACCGTTTGTGAGGCCACAGAAGCTACTGTTCCAAATGAGGGTGCGCCCTATGTTGAATACACTGATCTTCAGGAATGTGTTGGTTTAGCCCTAGGCTCCCCTACTCGCTTTGGCAATATGGCAGCCCCTATGAAATATTTTTGGGATGGCAGCTCATCCGAATGGCTTAACGGCGCTTTAATTGGAAAGCCTGCTTGTGTATTTACCAGCACAGGCAGCATGCACGGCGGACAAGAAAGCACTTTGCTCACCATGATGATTCCTCTATTGCATCATGGCATGGTCATTGTCGGTCTGCCCTATAGCGAGCCTGATTTGATGTCCTCGAATACAGGTGGCAGCCCTTATGGTGTTACTCACTTGGCGCACGCAGATGGTCGAGCTCCGATTAGCCCTGAAGAGCAGCGTTTAGCAAAAGCCCAAGGTAAGCGCTTAGCAGAAACTGCCCTCAAGCTTTTGCAGAAAAAGTAAGCAAGATGTTCAAGAAATTGCTTGAAAAGGATCCCTACCAACTGCTGGCAACAGCAGCATTTGTCGATTTATTTATTCTGTGCGTGTGCTGGGAATGGTTTATTTCACCTCTTCGCCCTGGTGGTTCTTGGTTGATACTTAAAGGCATCCCCCTGCTCTTTGCAATTCCAGGTCTCTGGAAAGGCAAGGTCTACACCATGCAATGGGCTTCAATGTTAATCCTCCTTTATATCACTGAGGGTTTAGTTCGCATTCTTGAGACCGGCGCCAATTTTTGGATGGCCCTATTAGAGACTATCCTCGCTACAACTGGTTTTATTAGCTTACTGCTCTACCTCAAACCCATTAAGCAAAAAGCAAAAATCTTGGCTAAGCAAAAAAAGCAGGCTGAGTAATGATGCAAGGTTTGATCGAACAATTTGGAGTGGCGTTAGGCAAACAATATGTTCTGACTGATGATGCAGATAAAGCGCCCTATCTCACGGATTGGCGCAAACGCTATACCGGCAAAGCCTTAGCAGTCCTGCTACCGAAAACAACTGATGAAGTAGCTCATATTGTGAAACTTTGCGCCGCTCGTCATGTCGCCATCGTTCCACAGGGCGGACATACTGGTTTTTGTGGTGGTGCTACGCCTGACAATAGCGGCAATCAAGTCATTCTCAATCTCAAGCGGATGAATCAAATCCGTGCGATTGATACTGCCAACCAAACCATCACCTTAGAAGCGGGATGTATTTTGCAGGCTGTTCAAGAAAAAGCCGCGGCGCAAGATTTTTTGTTTCCCCTAAGTCTTGGTGCAGAAGGCAGTTGCATGATTGGCGGCAACTTAGCTACCAATGCTGGTGGTACGAATGTACTGCGCTATGGCAATACTCGCGATCTTTGCCTAGGCCTTGAGGTTGTTACCGCCCAAGGTGAAATCTGGAATGGCATAAAAGGTTTACGTAAAGACAACACTGGTTATGATTTGCGTGATCTTTTCATTGGTTCAGAAGGTACTCTAGGAATCATCACAGCAGCAGTCATGAAGCTTTATCCGCTGCCTGTCTCTCAATGGACAACACTCGTTGCTACTGACAATATTGCATCTACGATTGCTCTACTGACTCTATTTCAGAAGCGTGCAACATCATTGCTCACGGGTTTTGAAATGATGACTCAAGAATCATTAGCCTTAAATGAAAAACACTTTCCACAGATGGCCAATCCCTTAAAAGGAAATCCGCCCTTCACTGTGTTGATTGAACTCTCCGATCACGAAAGTGAGGAGCATGTTCGAAAACTACTCGAAACTATTTTGGAGGAAGCTTTTTCAAGCAATCTCATTAGCGATGCAGTCATCGCTAATAACCTGAGTCAAGCTAATGCGTTTTGGCATATGCGTGAGCACATTACTCTGGCACAAGCCGAGGAAGGCGCTAATCTCAAGCATGACATCACCATCCCCCTTTCCTTTTTAGAAAGCTTTATTCAGGACACTGACTCTCTGATGAGACAAAAGTACCCGGGGGTCAGGATCATTAATTTTGGGCATTTGGGTGATGGCAACCTCCACTACAACATTGCCCCGCCTCTGGGATTAGACCCAAAGGCATTCAATCTCAGCCATGAAAAAGCCATCCACGAGCTGGTTTATGCCCAAGTGGAGCGTTGCCAGGGCTCAATATCAGCAGAACATGGGGTTGGGCAACTTAAATTGGCTGACTTAAGAGCGCATAAGGGTGCTGTGGCTCACGATCTGATGAAGGCCTTAAAAAGGGCTCTGGACCCCCAAAATATCCTCAACCCCCATAAAGTGGTCTCAATTTAAGGGTTTTAAGCGCTTAAGATATTTGTTAAATATTTAGAAATTCTTGTCATCTCTACCCGATTCTGAGGCGTTGTATGGTCATGGAGGTGACAAATATGTCAACAAGACTCAAACGCTGGGCCCGTGCAATTGAACAAATCGACCTGTCCAAAAGGACTCCTGAGGTCGCTATAGGCTATCTAGACAATAAATACCGCGATATCGCTTGGCGTTATATCCGCATTTTGGGCTTTGAACGAACTATCAGCTTCATGGCCAGCAATAACTTCCATCCAGAGTAATCAGCAGCAAAGCATTAGCTAAAACCCTAAATAATTGAATTATTTAGGGTTTTTTAAACATCAAGTTCAATACTTAATTGCTTTTGGCCTTCAATGCCTCTTCTAGCTGATTAATCTTATTTTGCATTGCGCTCAACTTGGCATTTAATGCCCCAACGTTGAGAAAGGACTCATCAGCAACTGGCGCTTTTAAGTTATTGCCCCACCCAAGCCAGGAAGAGTCGTAAACCTTCACCTTTTTAAATCCCAGATTTTTCAAGACAACTGCAGTTTCAGCGGCCCGAACGCCGCTTTGGCAATATACGACCGTTTCCTTGTCAGGGTCTAAGTTGGCGTAGAGCTTTTTAAGGTCTGCCTCATTTTTCAAGCTCATGCCAGAGTTATCTGTAAGCTGTTTTTTGCTGAGTTTGATTGCCGTTGCAGGATCCTGCCAGTTATCCTCGAAAGGAATGTTGACCGAGTTAGGAATATGACCGCCCCGAATCGCGCGGACATCCTTGCCCGAGTATTCATCTGGTGTCCTTGCATCCACAATCTGCACCGATTTAGATTGGGCAAGTTTGACCATTTCATCATTTGATACCACTAACTGAGTTTGGGGTACGAGAGTTACCGATACAGGAGCAGATGTCTGACGCTCCTTCTGAATAGGTAGTCCAGCCAATTTCCAGCCATCAAAGCCATCGTGATAAATCTGAGCTTGCTTGCCGCCAAAATATTGAATGGTGTACAGACCAAAATATGCATAAGGGTTGCCACGTGCCCCATAGACAACAATATCTCGATTAATACTCAGGCCAGCATCATTAAAGATCTTTTGTATCTTTTCTGTAGCGATGTAATCCTCTTTGTTGGGGTCTCTGAGAACGCTTCCCACTTCACCAATATTGATTGCCCCGGGTATGTGCCCCTCTAAGAAACTTTTTTCATCGCGCACATCCCAAATGATGGCTCCTCGAGCAATCGCTTGCTGCACTTGCGCAGTATTGAGAATGGCATCATTTTTCTGTGCATATACAGAAATAGAGATTAGTGCAGTAGTGATTAAAAACAGTTTTTGGATGAATTGATTCATGAGAGCACTTTCAACTAGAGATAGATATATGTATTGAGCTTAACACTCTGCCCTACTTAAAGAAGGATTGAGCTTCAGTAATGAGCTCTCTTGGAAGCTCTTCTGGGATATAGTGCCCGCAAGGGACCGCCCGGCCAGAAACATCCTTAGCTACTGCTTCCCAGTCCTCAATCGGTTTAAAGCATTTATTGACGATACCATGCTCACCCCAAAGTACCCTTAAAGGCATTTTGAGTTTTTTGCCAGCCGCCCTATCTGCATGATCATGCATTAGATCAATCGTTGCCGAAGCGCGGTAGTCTTCACACATGGCATGCATACTCTGTGGATTGCTTGCACCCGCAAGATACTCTGCCCAACGCTCCGCAGAAAATATACCTGTACCAGCATGACGGCCCATATGTTTATTGATCCAAAACTCGGGGTTTGCGCCAATTAAGGTTTCTGGAATAGGCTCAGCTTGAATTAAGAAAAACCAGTGCCAATAGCCCTTGGCAAACTCCATCGTAGTGTTCTCATACATTGTGAGAGTTGGAGAGATATCCAAGACCATCAAACGCAAAACACTCTCCGGATAATCCATTGCAAGACGATGAGAGACTCTACCGCCTCTATCGTGACCCAGCAAGAAAAATTGCTCATGGCCCAATGCTTTCATGAGCGCATGCTGGTCAGATGCCATAGATCTTTTGGAATAAGTTGAATGATCTGTCTTGCCATGAGGCTTGGATGACTCTCCATAGCCACGCAGGTCAGAAGCAACAACAGTAAAGTTTTTAGCTAATTCAGGGGCAACGATTTCCCAAATAGCCTTAGTTTGAGGAAAACCGTGGAGCAACAAAATCGGTGGGCCATTGCCGCCAACTTGACAGGCAATTTCTATTGGGCCATCTTCAGAGCTAACAGTGACTCTTTTTTGCTCAAACTTGGGAATGATTACAGGCATATTCTATCCAATAGAAAAGGGCCTCGAGAGGCCCTTGCAGTCACTAGCGAGAGGCCATTGCTTGAATTTGCGCAACGGTGACATACCCCTTATTAGCAGTATCTATATAGCTAAAGTGATCGTAGATACGAGGCATGCATCCTTTTGCTTCAGCTAAAGTCAACTTACCATCACGGTTTGTATCGCATTTCGCGAAACGCTCAGCAATTTCCTTATTACGAGATGCATCATCTGCATGCGCACTCATTGGCAAAGAAGATAATGCACAAGCCGCTACTAGAAAAATATTTTTAGCAAAATACATCAAGATCTCTTATTTACCAGTTGGTGTAGGGTTTGCAGAAGTTTCCATAGCCACCTGAACGGCTTTCTTTGCCATTGCTATAAATGACTCAACGGAGCCGCTAGCAGTTCTAAATGATTCACCTTGAACAGTCACTAAACCTTCGCCTAGGAGCTTATTGTTTTGGCTATCGGTAATTTTGCTCTCAATTAAAAGTGCCGGAGTTTTGGCGTTAACGCCACCTGCAAAAGCAGCAGCATTGGCAGCCAACCCAATTGGAGTGAAGTTCCATGGCTTCAAGTAATCATTAGAGCTTTCAGCCCCGGTAATCCCTACGGATACGCGGGCAACGCCAGGACCTGGCTTAGTAACAATCTGGATATTGCCGCGCGCACTTACTGCTTCAACCATTGAGGACTGTAATGCTGCCCTTGCCTTATTAATAGCTTCAGCACTGACATCTTTAGTTGCGCTTTGATTCAAATAAATTGGATCCAAAATGACTGCCGTGTAAGAGCTAGGATTAACACCAGAGATTCTATATCTCCAAATACGCGCATCAGGAACGCTTGTAGCCATTGGAACCAGCACGGAGTAGTCCGGTAAAAAACCAGACCTAGGCATTGCCTCAGAAGCAAGCTTAGGAGTGTTACTACAGGCAGCCAATAAAAGTACAGTAGAAATAGACACTGCCAATAGACCAAATTTTTTCATTTTTAAACCCAATTTAATAAATCCAAGGTAGTTTGCTTCTTCACAGTGATCATAACGCTCTGGCGCAAATCTCTACTAAATTAATCATCAGGAGGACAAGGTAACACTCCACCCGTCTTTTTGTGTATCTGGGGCTTGCAATTAACTGTGGCTTGCTTCGCTACAGTGGGCGTTACTGCCCTTGAATTTGAAATACCAGCAGAATCAGATCCGATGGTGGGGGTAGCGACTACCTTGACTGGCCTTGGCGCTTCTAGACCGGCCGCGACGTAAAACGACCGATCTGATCCAGGGCACGGCATTAATGCCCCAGTCTTAGGGTTCACAACCTCTTTGCACTGAGGATTGGCCTCCAGACGAGCCTCTAATTTAGAAGTAGAACAGGCTGAAAGACTAAGAGCAATCAAGACTGTAATGCTAGTGCTCCAGCTGAGCTTTAGATTCATATAGCCATTTCAAGATAAAGCAACACATAAAATCGAAAAGTAGCGAGACCACCGCCACCTATTTGTAGCAGCCCTCACCCCAGAGACTTACTTCTCTGGTTTGAAATTGCTGTCCAAGAATTCTTGCACTCCCGTAAACATCAACATCCGGTTCTTTTCCATAATGATGGTGTGAGTGCCCTCACTGATCTGCAGCATGATTTTGTAGGGTGCATTTTCTAATTTTGTGAAGTACTCATAAAGCATGTAGCTTGGCAAGTCCGCATCCCACTCTGCGTGCACTAGCATGACTGGTACACGAATATTTTTAGGCTCGTACACAGGAATTCCGGCTGTCCAAAACTCGCGCGCATCTTGAACTGTGCCATTGGGAGCCCTGAGCTTTTTAGGAGTTTGCGTTCTACCCCATGGATCTGTATCAAAAGTAGCTTCAGACCATTTTTCAAACCAACCTGGTGGAATGAGGGTGGCTTTTGCACTTTCAGGAACGCCTGTCAGCCAACGATTTTTAGCATCTGCAATTGAGGCTACACGATAGGCGCCCAATGGGCCACCTTTATCGGTTAAAGGTGCTCCACCTTGACGCAACCACTGTGGTGCATAGAGAACTAACTTATTAACCTTCTCATTATTCTCAGTAGTGTATTTACCCATAATGGTTGTGCCCCAAGACCAACCAAGTAAATTCATCTTCTGAATATTGCGCTTTTTCAAGATGTAATCTACTGCGCTAGAGACATCCTTGACCGCAGTATCTGTTCTGACAATAGGAGGATTTTGGTCGGCGGGCTGATCCATTTCGGGAGGTCGGGTAGATTTGCCATAGCCACGCAGATCCACCAACCAAACATCGTAGCCTCTTGCTGCCATGTATTCCATCCAAGAGGTTCCACCAAGCGATAAATCAAAGGCAGTTTCTGCAGGATAAGTAGAGCCATGAACGTAGAGCAAGGTTTTTTCAGCTGTGAATTTCTTCATGCCAACTAAGTGCTTATTGCGTACATAGAGGGAAATGCCTGGCGCATCGCTTTGCACCATGTACTCGTTCATCTGGATTTTTCCAGCTGCAAATGCTTGACCGAGAAATAAACAAGAAATAAGCGCTACTAGTGATCGTGCTATGTATTTCACTTTGTCTCCCTTTGGGCTTATACCCTTATATTGATATTGTTCGGCCACTATAGCATTCCCAAAGATCGACCAGGCAAGGAAAAGCCTCTTTTTACGTGTTTTTACCCGCATAAGAAGCAAGAACCCAAAACTTGCCAAGAGCTTTAAAATAACCCCCTATGACCAAAACCCCAGAACTTTTAGCCCCTGCCGGTAGCCTTGCCATGTTGCGAACTGCTTTTGAATTTGGAGCGGATGCAATTTATGCTGGCCAACCTCGTTATTCCTTGCGGGTTCGCAATAATGACTTCGGCAAGATTGAAGTGCTCAAGCAAGGTATTGATACCGCCCATGAATTGGGCAAAAAGTTTTTCTTGGTCTCTAACTTATTGCCGCACGGTGCAAAGACACGCACCTATATCAAGGATATGTCACCGGTTGTTGATCTAAAGCCTGATGCACTCATCATGTCTGATCCAGGCTTGATCATGATGGCTAGAGAGGCTTGGCCAGATATGCCAATCCACTTGTCGGTACAAGCCAATACAGTTAACGGCGCATCTGCGAAGTTCTGGCGCTCAGTTGGCATTAGCCGAGTGATTTTGTCTCGCGAACTTTCTTTCGATGAGATTGAAGAGGTGCGTCAAGACTGCCCAGAAATGGAGCTTGAAGTATTTGTGCATGGTGCTTTATGTATTGCCTATTCAGGACGCTGTCTCTTATCAGGCTACATGTCTCATCGCGATTCCAATCAAGGCGCCTGTACTAATGCCTGTCGCTGGGATTACAAAGTCAAACCAGGCCAACAAACTTCTAGTGGCGATGTCGTTCTCCTGCAAGAAGCTAAAAGGCCAGATGCCTTAATGCCGATGGAAGAAGACGAGCATGGCACCTACATCATGAATTCTAAAGATTTACGTGCGGTTGAGCATATTGAAAGACTCACGAAGATGGGTGTCGACTCCTTCAAAATCGAAGGTCGCACTAAATCTCCCTATTACGTTTCACGTACATGCCAAGCATATCGTTCAGCAATTGATGATGCAGTTGCTGGCCGACCATTTAACACTACATTACTTGGCAACCTAGAAGGCCTTGCTAATCGCGGCTATACCGACGGTTTTTATGAGCGTCACCATGATAAGGAGTACCAACTGTATATGAGAGGCTACTCACTCTCAGGCAGAAGCCTATATGTTGCTGAAACTCTGGAGGTCGACCCGGCTACTGGTCGCGTTAAGGTAGATGTTAAAAACCGCTTTTCTGTTGGTGACAAACTAGAGATCATCGAGCCACAAGGAAATCAAGATATCGTTTTAGATGCCATGTGGAATATGAGCGGCGAACCAATTGATGTAGCACCTGGCTCTGGTCACTTTGTATGGATCAAGTTACCACTGCAGAGTAAGCACGCATTTATTGCTCGCTATACCCAAGAACCAGCTCCGGTTGAGGCTGCCTCTTCTTGCGCTAGCTGCGAAGCTAATTAACTAACAGCTGTAGCGCATTCCTATGGTTCCACCAAAACCTCGGTAGTTATTTTGATTTCCCTGCTCAATATCTAATGTTGTATAGGCACTAACTCAATGAAGAAAATGAAGTAATGAGTACACCTCCAAGCAGTGAAGGCCATTTGCCAGGTATCAGGAAAAAAATTGAGTCGGAAGCTAAGGAAGGCTTAGCCCTTACCGCTTATTTTGGCACTTGGTTCTGCGCTATTACCTTTTTAGCTGTTACCAACTCAGAACACCCTATTTCCTTATCCATTTTTGGAATTGCCCTCATTAAGGCAGGACTTTGCGCTAAGTTTATGTTGATAGCGCAGGCAATATTTCCAATTAAGGTAAGCAAAAACAATGGGATTATTAAATCCCTCTTCCTGGAATCGCTTTTCTATATTTTTGTTGTTCTTAGCTTGAACTATGTCGAAGCAGGTATCGATGGACTCATGCATGGTAAAAACTTTATTGATGCGATGGCAAGTTTTGGCCAAAAAAATCCCCTGCATGTCTTGGCGATGACCATCGTCTATTGGTTAATCGTTTGGCCGTATCTCGTCTTGGTTGGTTTGAGATTAGCCTTAGGTGAAGATACAACGATGAATATCCTTTTTGGCAAAAAAGACTCTTCAGATCAGTAGATATTTAAGTTGTTTACTGTGGACTCATTCCTTAAAAAACTATTTTGTTTTTGCATTCTCGCATTTCTATCTGTTAAGTCTAATGCTCAAGAAATTGAAGCCCGCGCCTATTCCAATGCACCAATTGGTATTAACTTTGTTACGGGCGGTATTGCCCAAGTCAAGAGTGGCCCCTATAAATTAACCACTGAAGCAATTAGCTTGACTCATATCCTAGATGTTGCCGGCCAGTCCGGGCGAATTAGCCTAGTGCTACCCTATTCTGAATTATCTGGTACTGGCACCTTAGGTGGCCAAGCGATCAATGCATCTGCTGAAGGTCTATCAGATCCCATGATTAAGGCTTCTGTTAACTTATATGGTGCACCTGCTCTTTCGGCAAGTGAGTTCAAAAACTATCAACAAGATCTCATCATTGGTGCAAGTCTCGCTGCTTCCATTCCATGGGGTAAGTACAACAGCGATCAAATGCTCAATGTTGGCGGAAATCGCACCGTAATTCAACCTGGTATCGGCGCTTCAAAAGCAGTCGGCCCATGGCGCCTAGAATTGGCTGGCATGGCATCGATCTATACCAACAACTCTAACTATATGGGTAATAACACTCTATCCCAAAATCCCGTGTATTCAACCGAAACTCATGTGATCTATTACTTCCCCAATACCGCTTGGATATCGGCTGATGCTACCTACTTTTTTGGCGGGCAGACCTATGTCAATGGCTCAGCGGTTAGTGGTTCGCAAGAAAACTGGCGTTTTGGCAGCACCATCTCTTATCCGGTTGATAAGCGCAATGCCATTCGTCTGACTGGCAGTACTGGTGTCTATTCTCGTACTGATACGAGCTATAACGCTGTTGGTATTTCCTGGCAGTATCGCTGGGGCGCAGGCTTATAGGCAAGCCAGTGATTGCATGACTACAATTAGCGTTAAATAGTATTTAAATGAATCATTTATTGAGACAAATATGAGCACCAAGCCAAAAGATTCTAAAACAGCACCTGAGACGGGTTTACGTAAAGGCTTAACAAGCTATGGCGATAAAGGCTTCTCTTTATTTTTACGCAAAGCATTTATCAAGGGAGCTGGCTATACCAATAGCGCCCTAGATCGCCCTGTCATTGGGATTATCAATACTGGTAGCGCCTACAACCCTTGCCACGGAAATATGCCGCAGCTCATTGAAGCAGTCAAGCGCGGCGTCATGCTTGCTGGTGGCTTACCAATGGAATTTCCGACTATCTCAATTCATGAAAGTTTTGCTGCACCTACCAGCATGTACTTGCGCAATCTGATGTCGATGGATACGGAAGAAATGTTGCTTGCACAGCCTATGGATGCGGTAGTGATGATTGGTGGTTGCGACAAAACAGTCCCCGCACAAATGATGGGCGCCGCTTCTGCAGGATTACCAGCAATTCAGCTAATCACTGGCTCAATGCTCACTGGCTCACATCGCAGCGAGCGTGTTGGCGCGTGCACTGACTGTCGCCGTTACTGGGGAAAGTTCCGCGCTGGTGAGATCGATGAAATTGAAAAAGATGAAGTCAATGATCAGCTAGTAGCCAGTGTTGGTACTTGTTCTGTCATGGGCACCGCCAGTACGATGGCTTGCATCTCTGAGGCCTTGGGTATGACGGTTCCAGGTGGTGCTACCCCACCCGCCGTGACTGCAGATCGCATTCGGGTTGCAGAAGAAACGGGTACTTGTGCAGTCCAAATGGCTAAAGATGGCTTAACTATAGATAAGATTCTGACGGCAGATGCCTTTGAGAATGCGATTCGTGTATTACTAGCGATTGGTGGCTCTACAAATGCGATTGTTCACCTAACTGCTATTGCCGGTCGTATGGGTCTTGAGATTGATCTAGACGCCTTAGACAAAATGGGTAATGAAACTCCAGTCCTTGTAGATCTAAAACCCTCTGGTGATCATTACATGGAAAATTTCCATGATGCTGGTGGTATGGCTACTTTGTTACGCGAACTAAAGCCTCAGTTAAAACTCAACACCATGACAGTGTCTGGCAGAACGCTTGGCGAGGAAATCGATGCAGCACCGCCAAGCTTCAAACAAGATGTGGTGCGTCCATTTAATCAGCCAATCTATCCCCGCGGTAGTATTGCTGTTCTCCATGGCAACCTCGCTCCCGGTGGTGCGATCATTAAGCAATCGGCTGCTAACGAAAAACTCATGGAGCATGAAGGCCGCGCCGTGGTGTTTGAGAACGCCGAAGATCTAGCGAGTCGGATTGATAGCCCCGATTTAGATGTCACTGCCGATGATATTTTAGTGCTCAAGAACATTGGCCCTAAAGGTGCGCCTGGTATGCCTGAAGCAGGCTATATTCCCATCCCCATGAAATTAGCGCGGGCTGGCGTGAAAGACATCGTTCGCATCTCTGATGGACGCATGAGCGGTACGGCATTTGGAACGATTGTGCTGCACGTTACCCCCGAATCAGCTATTGGTGGTCCACTAGCTCATGTACATAACGGCGATCGCATTCGCTTAAGTGTCAAGAATCGAGAAATTAGCTTACTCATTTCTGATGAAGAGCTGGCTAAGCGCGCCAAAGCAAATCCAATTACATCGCCTACTGCTGAGCGTGGATATAAGAAGCTATTCTTAGATACGGTGACACAGGCAGATCAAGGCGTGGACTTTGATTTCTTAAGAGCAGCCAAGATGGTTGGCAAAACTCCTCGAAAATAAAGATCTAATAGTAGGTAATGTTTTCTTAAATATTTCTGAGCTCTCGGCGCAAAATCTTGCCGACATTAGATTTTGGGAGCTCATTGATGAAAACGACTTTTCGAGGACGTTTATAGCTGGTCATATGATCTTTGCAGTATTGCAAGATATCTGCTTCAGTTAAATGGTGGTTGTCTCTAACCACATAAGCCTTAACAATCTCTCCTAGCTTACGGTGCGGCACGCCAATCACACCACATTCTCTAATGCCATCCATTTGGGATAGGTGATCTTCCACATCATTCGGAAAGACCTTGAACCCCGCCACCACGATCATATCTTTCTTACGATCAACGATTTCGACGTAGCCTTCATCGGTGATAAATCCAATATCACCCGACTTAAAAAAACCATCGGCTGTCATGCAATGACTAGTTTCTTGTGGCTTATTCCAATAGCCTGGCATAACTTGTGGCCCTGAAATGCAAATCTCTCCAGGCGTACCATATGGCAACTCAACTTCATCGTCATCGAGAATCACAACATTGGTACTTGGTAGCGGCATACCAATATGTCCTGTGAAATGCTTCTCTAGTGGAGTATTCACGCAGACAACAGGAGATGTTTCCGATAAACCGTATCCCTGTGCAATAGGCGAACCTGTAAGGGCCTGCCAATGGTCTGCAGTTTTCTTGTGAACCGCCATGCCCCCACCAATCGTAACTAATAGATTGGGAAGCTTCACTTTTTTAAACTCAGGACGATGAATCAGCGCATGAAAAAGGGTGTTAACACCTGGGAATATATTGATATTTGGATGCTTGATGAGCATTTTGATAAAGCCAGTAATGTCACGGGGATTAGGGACAAGTATTAAAAGACTCCCTTTGGCGATACCTAACAACGCACAGGCTGTTAAAGCAAAAATATGGGTCATCGGCAATGCACACAGAAATACCAATTGCTGTTCTGGCTTTTGCTTTAGACCTGGATTGAGCCAACTCTCGATCTGCATCACGTTAGAAAGAATATTACGGTGAAGTAATACCGCTCCCTTAGAGGTTCCAGTCGTACCTCCGGTGTATTGCAAGAACGCAATGTCATCTAGGCCAATATTGGGTTTGTGAAAATGCTGCTGACTGCCCTTCTGAAGTGCTTCTTTGAAACTCATGTGGGCGAACTGCCAGGCAGGAATTAACTTTTTAACTTTCCTAGCCACCCAATTGATTACATACCCCTTCAAACCCATTAATTCGCCTGGGCTACTCACAATCACCTGCACAATACCCGCTATAGGATTAATTTCTTGATATCTGTGAGCAAAGTTTTCCATCACAACCAAAACTGATGCTCCACTATCAAGCAATTGGGCCTCGAGCTCTCGAGCTGTATAAAGCGGGTTAATGTTCACCACTGTATAGCCAGCACGCAAAGTGCCAATCATTGCGACAACATACTCAATTACATTGGGATACATCAATGCAACGCGGGCACCCTTCTCTAAATTCAGAGTTTGTAGATAAGAAGCAAAGTCTTTAGAGAGTCTATCAAGTTCTTTATATGAGAAAAACTTTCCCATAGCCTCAATAGCCTTACGATTTCCAAAGCGGTCAAAGCACTCATCCAAAAATTGGGTCAAAGATGAATGACACAGCGGCCCAATTTCATGAGGAACGCCTTCAGGGTAATTTTTTAGCCAAGGCTTAGAAGGATTGATGGCCATATCTTTTTTAGCTCAAGAGTTGCTTTAACTTTTCAACAAATAAATCTTGTCCATGGTGAACTTTTTGCTGCCAGTCATTACCTGAGCTCTCATTAGCATCATCTGTAATGTATTTATAGGAGTGCCATGGAATCTGATGGTGACTAGCAACATAGGCTATGGCGAATAACTCCATATCGACTACATCTACTCCTTGGCTCAGCAGCCAGGGATCAGGAGCAGTTACAAAACTATCGCCAGAGCCACAGATATATTTTCCTGATGATAAATATTCCTGAGGCCTATCGCAAAAAGGTGTCTTTCCTCGTGGCGCAAGAGGTTCTGCCATCATGTCCCGTTGAATGACCTTCCCAATCTCTAGTAAACCATCTAACTGGGGATTTACTTTTCCTGCTGTGCCGAAGTTCATGATTTTGCGTGGGCTAAATTGATGAATTGCTTTAGTGCTAGCTAGCACAGCATTTATCTTACCAATGCCAGAGTAAACCATCTCCACTCCAGATGGGAGTGCATCGCGCTTGAGCTCTGATTCCAATGCGGTGATAATGAGGAGATCTGTTTTCATGTCTGCCAATAATGAATTTATTAGATTATCTACCCGGTGTGCCGAATTTTCCGAAACCCGGAATTCTCTTTAGGGATATCTCCCCTTTGCTTGCAAACCCAGCCGCTTTCAAGGAGGCCATCGCTCAAATGGGGGCTCTGGCTCAGAACTTTGACTATACCCATATTTTGGGCATTGAATCTCGTGGATTTATCTTTGGATCAGCTCTGGCTCATCATGCCCATAAAGGTTTAGCTCTTGCCCGCAAACCAAATAAACTGCCCTTGGCAAGTCACAAAGAATTCTATGGACTTGAATACGGCTCTGATTGTCTAGAGATTGCGCAATCAAGCATTCCTAAAAATGCCAAGGTTTTGCTGATTGATGATGTTCTGGCCACTGGTGGAACGCTCATCGCAGCCGATAAATTATTACGTAGCGCAGGCTTTGAAGTATGCGGCGCAATTACCTTGCTAGAGATAGCAAGCTTAAATGGCAAAAAAATGCTTGATCAACACGGCATCACTAATAGATCTGTATTGGTTAGCTAATAACAAATCCTCTCGTGTTGTGAGTGCCTAGCAAGAGAACTGTCATTCCAGCATTACCT
>CANFRA010000003.1 GCA_947449305.1 Burkholderiaceae bacterium | reverse complement strand
AGAAGGTCACAAAATCATCAAATTAAACATCGGAAACGTAGGGGTTTTCGGTTTTGATCCTCCTGAAGAAATTCAGTTGGACATGATTCGTAATTTGAGCAATGCCTCTGCCTATTCTGATTCCAAAGGTATCTTTGCTGCTCGCAAAGCCATCATGCAGTATTGCCAAGAAAAAGGCATCCAAGGTGTAGCGCTAGATGATGTTTATACCGGTAATGGCGTTTCTGAACTCATCGTGCTTTCAATGAATGCATTACTCAATGACGGTGATGAGGTATTGGTGCCTGCTCCTGACTATCCACTTTGGACTGCTGCCGTGAGTTTATCTAGCGGTACACCAGTTCACTATCTTTGTGATGAGTCTCAAGATTGGGCGCCAGACTTAAATGATCTGCGCAAAAAAATTACGCCGCGCACCAAAGCGATTGTGGTGATTAATCCCAACAATCCAACTGGCGCAATTTATTCCAAAGAAGTATTGCTAGAGATGGTGAAAATCGCTCGTGAGCATGGGTTGATTTTGTTCGCTGATGAGATTTATGACAAGATGTTGTATGACGCTGAGAAGCATATTTCTCTCGCATCTTTGTCTACTGATGTGGTTACTATTACTTTTAATGGTCTATCCAAGAACTATCGTTCCTGCGGCTACCGCGCTGGCTGGATGGTAGTTTCAGGCGATAAAGAAATGGTGCGTGACTATATCGAAGGTCTCAATATGTTGGCTTCGATGCGCTTGTGTGCAAACGTGCCGGGTCAGTACGCGATTCAAACAGCGCTAGGTGGTTACCAAAGTATTGACGACTTGGTAGGTGAGGGCGGTCGCTTAGCAAAACAACGCGATCTTGCATGGAAGCTCATCACTGATATTCCTGGTGTTACTTGCGTTAAACCAAAATCTGCTTTGTATTTATTTCCAAAGTTAGATTCTGAGATTTATCCAATTAAAGATGACCAACAGTTTGTTGCCGATCTCCTCAAAGAAGAAAAAGTCTTGTTAGTGCAGGGCTCTGGTTTTAATTGGGGTAAGCCTGATCACTTCCGCGTAGTGTTCTTACCTCACGAAGATGTGCTGACTGAGGCGATTGGTCGCCTTGCTCGTTTTCTAGAGCGTTATCGTAATAAGCATGGCCATAAGACTTCTTCAACTGCAGTAAAGGCATCATGAAGCCGATTCAAGTAGGTCTATTAGGTATTGGCACCGTTGGCGGTGGCGTATTCACCGTTCTTGAGCGCAACCAAGATGAAATTACCCGTCGTGCTGGTCGCGGCATTCGCATTAATACCGTTGCTGATCTCAATGTAGAGCGCGCTAAAGAGATTGTGAAAGATCGTGCACAGATTGTTAGTGATGCTCGTGCCGTTATCAATAACCCTGAGATTGATATCGTCGTTGAGCTCATTGGCGGCTACGGCATTGCTAAGGACTTAGTTTTAGAGGCGATTGCCGCTGGCAAGCATGTGGTTACAGCCAATAAAGCCTTGATCGCTGTTCATGGCAACGAGATTTTTAAAGCAGCCCATGCCAAAGGTGTGATGGTGGCATTTGAAGCCGCAGTTGCTGGCGGTATTCCAATTATTAAAGCTTTGCGTGAAGGCTTAACCGCGAATCGTATTGAGTGGATCGCCGGCATCATCAACGGTACAACCAACTTCATTTTGTCTGAGATGCGCGACAAAGGTTTGGACTTTGATACCGTTCTTAAAGAAGCACAACGCTTAGGTTACGCTGAAGCAGATCCAACATTTGATATTGAAGGTGTTGATGCTGCTCATAAGGCAACGATCATGAGCGCGATTGCCTTTGGCATCCCGATGCAATTTGATAAAGCCTATGTAGAAGGCATTACCAAGTTAGCCGCAATTGATATTCGTTACGCTGAGCAGTTGGGTTACCGCATCAAGTTATTGGGTATTGCGAAGAAAACGCCAACCGGTGTTGAGTTGCGTGTGCATCCAACTTTAATTCCGGCGAAGCGTTTGATCGCTAACGTCGAAGGCGCGATGAATGCTGTGCAAGTATTTGGTGATGCAGTAGGCACTACTTTGTATTACGGCAAAGGTGCTGGCTCTGAGCCAACCGCATCGGCAGTGATTGCTGATTTAGTGGATATCACTCGCCTCTTAAGCGCCGATCCCGAGCATCGTGTTCCATATTTAGCCTTTCAGCCAGATGCAGTGCAAAACACACCAGTTTTACCGATTGGTGAAATTACTACTAGCTACTATTTGCGTATGCGCGTGGCTGACCAGGCTGGCGTACTGGCGGAGATCACCAAGATTTTGGCCTCCCATAGCATCTCTATTGATGCCCTTTTGCAAAAAGAGGCTAACGAGGGTGAGAGTCAAACAGATTTAGTGACTTTAACTCACGAGACTAAAGAGAAAAGCATGCTTGCTGCCATTAAAGAAATCCAGAACCTCAAAACAGTTGATGGCGAAGTGGTGAAGATTCGTTTAGAAAATCTGTCTTAAGTAAATTCATGCGTTACCAATCTACTCGTGGCAATAGTCCACAACAATCCTTCTTAGAAATTCTCTTGGGAGGATTAGCGCCGGATGGCGGTTTGTATTTGCCAACCCAGTATCCAAAAGTCACTCCTGCACAGTTAGATTCTTGGCGTGGCCTGTCTTATGCAGATCTTGCTTACGAAGTCTTGAGTCTGTATTGCGACGACATCCCTGAGGCGGACTTGCGTACGCTATTGCGCAAGACCTATACCGAGCAAGTCTATTGCAATGGTCGCCCCCAAGACAATGCTAAAGACATTACACCGATACATTGGTTAGGTGAGGAGCATGGGACTCGTATTGGGCTTTTAAGTCTTTCGAATGGACCAACCTTGGCCTTTAAAGATATGGCCATGCAATTATTGGGCAATCTTTTTGAATATGCCCTCAAGAAAAAAGGGCAGCAGCTTAATATCTTAGGCGCTACGTCTGGTGATACTGGTAGCGCTGCTGAATACGCGATGCGCGGCAAAGAGGGGGTGAAAGTATTTATGCTCTCACCGCGCGGCAAGATGAGTGCCTTCCAATCTGCGCAAATGTATTCCTTGCAAGACCCGAATATTTTCAACTTAGCGGTAGCTGGCGTCTTTGATGATTGCCAAGATATTGTTAAGGCAGTGAGTAATGATCATGCTTTCAAGGCTAATAACAAAATTGGTACTGTGAACTCGATTAACTGGGGCAGAGTAGTTGCTCAAGTGGTGTATTACTTCCAGGGTTATCTCTTGGCCACTAAGTCGAGTAATGAGAAGGTATCATTTACTGTCCCTTCAGGAAATTTTGGGAACGTTTGCGCTGGTCATATTGCTCGCATGATGGGTTTACCAATTGAGCACCTGATTGTTGCAACCAATGAGAATGATGTGCTTGATGAGTTCTTCCGCACAGGTATATATCGTGCGCGCAAGTCTGCTGAGACTCTACATACCTCTAGTCCTTCAATGGACATCTCCAAGGCAAGTAACTTTGAACGCTTTGTATTTGACTTTATGGGTCAGGACGGTAAGGCTACTGCAGGCATGTTTAAGCAAGTCGACGAGACTGGCGGCTTTGATATCTCTAAAGACGCAGTCTTTAAGGAGCTTGGCCAATATGGATTTCAGTCTGGTCGTAGCACTCACCAGAATCGTCTGGATACCATTCGCAATATTGACAAGCAATATGGCGTGATGATCGATACGCATACTGCTGATGGTGTGAAGGTGGCACGTGAGCATTTACAAGTAGGTATTCCGATGCTGATACTTGAGACTGCGCTTCCAATCAAGTTTGAAGAAACGATTCAGGAAGCCTTGGGTCGCCCCGCTGAGTGCCCGCCTGCATTTAAAGATATCAAATCTAAACCTCAGCGCGTAGAGAATATTGATGCTGACGTTCATCAGATCAAATCATTTATCACTACGCATCTTAGTTAAAACACAAGCCATTCATCATGACTAAGCCTCCAATGTTGACAGCGCAGCAGGCCTTGGATCATTTACTTTCTCACGCCAAGCCAGTTGCTGAAGATGAAAATGTTCCAATGCAAGCAAGCTTAGGCCGTGTTCTTGCTAAAAATGTGAATAGCTTAGTAGATGTGCCGCCACTCGATAACACCTCGATGGATGGCTATGCCGTTCGCTCTACTGATACCCAAAAACCCGGAAGCATCCTAAAAATTGCACAACGAATTCCGGCGGGTTCAGTTGGAACAGAGCTCCAAGCAGGAACCGTTGCCCGTATTTTCACTGGCGCACCCGTTCCTCCAGGTGCAGATGCGGTAGTTATGCAAGAGGATTGCGCTATCCCTGAAGACTCAACGGATCAAGTACAAGTCAATGTAGTGCCAACATTAGGCCAATGGATTCGTCGCAGGGGCGAGGATTTAACAACAGGTAAAACGGCGCTGACTGCAGGCACTTTCTTGCGCCCACAAGAGTTGGGTGTTGCGGCCTCTGCTGGCTTAACGCACCTAAACGTGAAACGCAGGGTCAAAGTTGCTGCATTCTTCACTGGTGATGAGTTATCACTTCCTGGTGAGCCACTCAAACCCGGTGGCATTTATAACTCCAATCGCGATACCTTATTGGCCTGCCTCAAATCACTCGGATGCGATGCAACGGATTTAGGAATTGTTCCTGATCGCTTAGATGCAACTAAAGCAGCTTTACGCAAAGCTAGTAAAGATCATGATTTGATTATTACTTCTGGTGGTGTATCCGTTGGTGAAGAAGATCACATCAAACCCGCCGTAACCGCTGAGGGAAGATTAGATCTTTGGCAAATTGCCATTAAGCCTGGAAAGCCCTTAGCATTTGGCGCAGTTCGTAAGTCAGATGATGTAAAAGATGGTGAGGCTTGGTTTATTGGATTGCCTGGTAATCCCGTTTCTAGCTTTGTAACCTTTTTATTATTCGTAAGACCCTTCATTTTGAAGTTGCAAGGCCGCGAAGCAAAACAAATGCAATCTTATTTGATGCGTGCAGACTTCGATTGGTTGAAAGCTGATCGCCGTAATGAGTTCTTACGTGTCAAACTTAACAATAATGGCGGCCTAGATTTATTTCCAAATCAAAGCTCCGGTGTTCTCACTAGTGCCTCTTGGGGTGATGGTCTAGTAGATTGCCCGCCAAACGAGCCAATTAAAGCGGGTGATCTAGTGAAGTACATCCCGTTTGATGCACTTCTCAAATAATCGGATTACGATTAACCCATGAAACTCGAATTACGATTCTTTGCCTCTTTGCGTGAAGCCCTTGGTGTTTCGCATGAAAGCATTACTATCCCCGAGGGTATCAAAACCATTGCCGATCTCAGAGTCTTTTTGGCTGGGCGCGGTAATCCATGGGCCGACGTATTGGCACAAGGTAAGGTCTTACGCTGCGCCTTAAATCAGGTCATGGTTGATGCGAATACGCCTCTACAAGAAAGTGCTGAGATCGCTTTCTTTCCGCCGGTGACCGGGGGCTGATATGTCGATTTCAATCCGTGTCCAAGAAAAAGATTTCGACATTAGTGCTGAAATAGCGGCGCTACGTAAAGGTGATCCTAGAGTTGGCGCAGTAGTGACTTTCTTGGGCACTGTGCGCGATATGAATGATGGGAGTCAAGTAAAGGGAATGACGCTAGAGCATTATCCCGGCATGACCGAAAAAGCGTTACAAGAAATTTTGGATCAAGCTAAGACACGATGGGATATCTATCAAACCTTAGTGATTCACAGAGTTGGCCCACTGCTACCTGAAGATCAAATTGTTTTAGTAGCGGTTACCAGTGCTCACAGGGGCGAAGCATTTGCAGCTTGTGAGTTCATCATGGATTTTTTAAAAACTGCAGCCCCATTCTGGAAAAAAGAGGATACCCCGCAGGGCGCTCGCTGGGTTGATGCCCGCGTGACCGATGATGCTGCAATGGCGCGTTGGGTTAAGAAGTAACTTCACCTTTAAAAAACTTCAATTTCTCACTTCTAGGAAGTTGCTTCAATCTCGCTTCCGCTTTGGACGCCTCTGATCGATCAGGGTGCTCTTGGGTCGCCAAAAGGACAACTGGTCTACGAGATCTTGTATAGCGCGCACCTTGTCCTAAATTGTGGGCTTCTAGACGATGTTCTAGGCGATTAGTGATGCCGGCATAGTATGTGCCATCAGCGCATTCAAGGAGGTAAACAAGCCAGGTCAAAGTAGGTGTAAATTCGCTTAAAAAGAGGGTGTAAAAGCCTTGAAATCCATCATATTGCCCTTATATTCTATAGATAGATATATGGAGTGCAAAAATGAGAATAGATAAGCTAACTACTAAATTTCAAGAGGCCTTAAGTGAGGCCCAGAGTATCGCTTTAGCCAAAGATAACCAATATATTGAACCAGCCCATATATTGCTGGCAATGTTGCGTGATTCTGATGGATCTGCCAAGAGTTTATTAACCCGTGCTGGTGTCAATGTCCTGGGTCTTGAAAAAGGCGCAGAGAAGATCATTGCGAATTTACCTGAAGTACAGGGTACTAGCGGTGAGGTTCAGGTGGGTCGTGATTTAAGCAATTGGCTCAACCTTTGTGAAAAAGAGGCCAACAAGCGTAATGATCAATTTATTGCTGGCGAACTGTTTTTGCTAGTCGTAGCAGATGATAAAGGCGAGCTCGGTAAAGTCGCTCGTGAAAATGGATTAAATCGTAAATCATTAGAAGCGGCTATTGATTTAGTGCGCGGAGGAGAATCAGTGAATAGTGCAGATGCTGAAGGTCAACGTGAGGCCTTAAAGAAATACACCATCGATTTAACCGAGCGTGCCCGTATGGGTAAGTTAGATCCTGTGATTGGTCGTGATGATGAGATTCGTCGCACCATTCAGATCTTGCAGCGTCGCGGTAAGAATAATCCGGTTCTGATTGGGGAGCCTGGTGTTGGTAAGACTGCAATTGTCGAGGGCTTAGCGCAACGTATTGTTAATGGAGAAGTTCCAGAAACTCTCAAGAATAAGCGCGTCCTTGTTTTGGATATGGCCTTGTTATTAGCAGGCGCCAAGTATCGCGGTGAGTTTGAGGAACGCTTGAAAGCTGTACTGAGTGACGTTGCTAAAGATGAAGGTCAAACCATCATCTTTATTGATGAGATTCATACGATGGTTGGTGCTGGTAAAGGTGATGGCGCAATGGATGCCGGCAATATGCTCAAACCTGCCTTAGCCCGTGGCGAATTGCATTGCATCGGTGCAACAACTTTAGATGAGTACCGTAAGTACATCGAAAAAGATGCTGCGCTAGAGCGCCGCTTCCAAAAAGTGATGGTTGAAGAGCCTAGTGTGGAAGCAACGATTGCGATCTTGCGTGGTTTGCAAGAGCGTTATGAGCTTCACCATGGCATTGAGATTACCGATCCTGCGATTGTGGCTGCTGCGGAGTTATCACATCGCTATATTACGGATCGTTTTCTGCCAGATAAGGCAATCGACTTAATTGACGAGGCGGGCTCACGTATTCGGATGGAAATTGACTCCAAGCCTGAGGTGATGGATAAGTTAGAGCGTCGTCTGATTCAGCTCAAGATTGAGCGTGAGGCAGTTAAGAAAGAAAAAGATGAAGCTTCTCAAAAACGCCTGGGTCTCATTGAGGACGAAATTAAACGCCTCGGCGCTGAGTATGCTGACTTAGAAGAGATCTGGAAAGCAGAGAAGGGTGCTGTTTTGGGCGCCGCCAATCTAAAAGAGGAGATTGAGAAGGTACGTGCTGATATTGCTAAGCTGCAACGCGAAGGTAAATTAGAGCAAGTCGCAGAATTGCAATATGGAAAACTACCAGAGCTTGAAGCCAAGCTCAAGTCTGCTGCCGCAGCTGAAGCTAAGGGCGATAAAAATGGGGTTGTGAAGAACAAGCTTTTACGCACCCAAGTAGGCGCAGAAGAGATTGCTGAAGTGGTATCTCGCGCTACTGGTATTCCGGTATCGAAGATGATGCAGGGTGAGCGCGATAAGTTACTCAAGATGGAAGAGCTCTTACATAAGCGTGTAGTTGGGCAGGAAGAAGCCATTCGCGCGGTGTCGGATGCGATCCGTCGGTCACGTGCCGGCCTGTCTGAAGAGAATCGTCCTTATGGATCTTTCTTATTTTTAGGACCTACTGGTGTTGGCAAGACAGAGCTCTGCAAGGCTTTAGCAGGCTTCTTATTTGATAGTGAAGAGCATCTCATTCGCATTGATATGAGTGAATTCATGGAAAAGCACAGCGTTGCGCGTTTGATTGGCGCGCCTCCAGGATATGTAGGCTACGAAGAGGGCGGCTATTTAACTGAGCAAGTCCGTCGTCATCCTTATAGTGTGATTCTTTTTGACGAGATTGAAAAAGCGCACCCTGATGTCTTTAACGTACTCCTGCAAGTATTGGATGATGGTCGTTTAACCGATGGTCAAGGCCGTACCGTAGACTTTAAGAACACCGTGATTGTGATGACCAGCAATATTGGCTCCCATCTCATTCAGTCGATGACTGGCAAGAAGCAGTTAGAGATTAAAGAGGCCGTGTTTGAAGAGCTTAAGAGTCATTTCCGTCCAGAGTTCTTGAACCGTATTGATGAGATTGTGGTCTTCCATGGCTTAGATAAAGGCAATATCGCCAATATCGCCAAGATCTTGCTCAAAAACTTGTCGGATCGTTTGGCAAAAGTCGATATGCAGCTTGAGGTCAGTGATGCTGCTTTGAATAAGATTGCTGAAGTTGGCTTTGATCCTATCTATGGAGCAAGACCACTCAAGCGGGCTATTCAGCAGTTCATCGAGAACCCCGTTTCCAAGATGATCTTGGAAGGCAAGTTCGGACCTAAGGATGTGGTGCCTGTAGATGTCGATAAAAAAGGCGACTTTAGCTTCACACGTCAGGTTCACTAAGTATTTCAGCAGAAATCTTTCTACGCCAGTAAACTCGGTACATGACTGTTGCCCTCACCAGTAGGCGCGCCAGTGATGTCCGGGTTATTGGTCTGATTAGCCTGGCGCACGGCAGCTCCCACTTCTTTCATTTGATTCTGCCTCCCATGTTCCCATGGCTGAAAGATGCTTTTGCTTTGAGTTATGCCGAACTTGGTTTACTCATGTCGGTTTTCTTTCTAATCTCTTGCATTGCTCAAGCTGGCTCGGGTTTTTTAGTTGATCGAATTGGTGCAAGACCAGTGCTATTTGGCGGTATTGGATTGCTGATTCTTGCAGCCCTGATTTACTCCCAAAGCAACGGTTATGCGATGCTCTTAATGGGTGCAGTGATTGCTGGATGTGGAAATGGTATCTTTCATCCGGTAGATTACACATTGATTAATCACAAAGTTTCACCGCCTAATTTGCCCTATGCCTATTCAATGCATGGAGTCACTGGATACTTGGGTTGGGCAGCCGCACCCGCATTTATGGTCGCGATTGCGCAGTTAACGGACTGGCGCATTGCTTTTTTATCAGCAGCTGTGCTAGAGGCCCTAATCCTATTGATTCTCTGGCTGAATAAGTCTCAGTTAATTGATGATGTAAAAGAGCGACATGCCCAATCTCATAGCAGTGCACAAACCATTAATCCAGGTAGCGCGCCAATAAGTAGTTTTGCTTTTCTTAGGCTCCCCGCAGTGTGGTTCTGCTGGATATTCTTTTTCTTTAGTATGGCCTCAACTTCGAGCCTGCAATCATTTGCTCCTAGCTCATTGTTTAAGATTTATCAGACACCGTTAGATATTGGTAGTTATTTCATCACTTTATTAGCGCTGGGGAGTGCTAGTGGAGTTTTATTTGGCGGTTACTTAGCCGCTAAATTGCAGGCTCCAGAACGTATCGTGAGCTTTTTCTTCTCTATAACAATAGTGATGTGTTTGCTGCTTGGCACTGGTTTGGTTTCTGCAGAAATTATTCCACTCATTTTCTTCGCGCTGGGATTTGGTTATGGCGTGGTTGCGCCATCACGTGATCTATTGGTAAAGTTGGCAACTCCCAAAGGTGTGGCAGGTCGAGTGTATGGAATTGTTTACTCAGGAATTGATTTAGGCGCAGCAGTAGGACCATTTATCTTTGGTTTCTTTATGGATGCCGGTCTACCTAAGGCTTTATTTATTGGTATTGCCTTGTTCCAGTTGTTGATTATTCCAACCGTCTTCAAGGTATCTGCTATTACTGCACCTAAGACTGCTTAACAAATCTTTGCTTTTCATAATATGAAATATCATTACACTGCGTAAAATACAGTCCAATTACTTGCAATGGATTGCATCTCAGTAGGTGAGTAAAAATTCCACATTATAAAAAAAGTCATTTAAGTACCTGTTTTTAAATAACTAAATATTTTTATAAAACCCTGAAATATCCCTTGCGTGCTTTGTTGAACTGTCTAAACTCTTATATAAGACATAAGAGTTAAATGTCTCAATATTGGAAGTACTTGTTTAACTTAGGGAGAAAAACATGGCAGATCGCAAAGCAGAAATCGCAGCACTCCAAAAAGATTGGGATACCAATCCACGTTGGAAAGGTATTACACGTGGCTACACAGCAGAAGACGTTGTCCGTTTGCGCGGTTCACTCAAGATTGAGCACACTTTGGCTAAGCATGGTGCTGAGCGTTTATGGCAATTAGTAAACAACGAAGCATACGTAAATTGTTTAGGTGCTTTGACTGGTGGTCAAGCAATGCAACAAGTGAAAGCGGGTATCCAGGCAATCTACTTGTCTGGTTGGCAAGTTGCTGCAGATGGAAATTCTTATGCTGCCATGTACCCAGACCAATCTTTATACCCAGTAGATTCAGTTCCGAAGATGGTTGAGCGTATTAATAATTCTTTCCAGCGCGCTGATGAAATTCAGACCGCTAAAGGTATCAACAAAGGAGATGCAGGTTACATCGAGTACTTTGCACCCATCGTTGCTGATGCTGAGGCAGGTTTCGGAGGCGTATTAAATGCATTTGAATTAAGTAAAGCATTAATCAAGCAAGGCGCTGCTGGCGTTCACTTCGAAGATCAATTATCGTCAGTGAAGAAGTGCGGTCATTTAGGTGGCAAGGTATTGTTGCCAACAGCCGAATCTGTTCAGAAACTAATCTCTGCTCGTTTGGCTGCTGACGTTATGGGTGTTTCAACCATTATCTTGGCACGTACTGATGCTGAAGCTGCTGACTTATTAACTTCTGACTATGATGAAAATGACAAGCCATTCTTGACTGGCGAGCGAACTCCAGAGGGCTTCTACAAAACGCGCAAGGGCTTGGATCAAGCAATCTCGCGTGGTTTGGCATACGCCGCTTACGCTGATATGGTGTGGTGCGAGACGGGTACGCCTGACCTTGATTTTGCTCGGAAATTTGCTGAAGCGATTCGTGCGAAGTTCCCGGGAAAGATGTTGGCATATAACTGCTCACCATCATTCAATTGGAAGAAAAACTTGGATGATGCAACGATTGCGAAGTTCCAACGCGAGCTAGGTGCAATGGGCTACAAGTATCAATTTATCACCCTCGCTGGCATTCACTCTATGTGGTACAACATGTTTGATTTAGCGCAAGACTATATGCAGCGTGGTATGACTGCCTATATCGAGAAAGTACAGGAGCCAGAATTCGCCGCTCGTGATCGTGGTTACACTTTTGTTTCACATCAGCAAGAAGTTGGCACCGGTTACTTTGATGATGTCACTACTGTCATTCAGGGTGGCAAGTCTTCCGTAACTGCATTAACTGGTTCTACCGAAGAAGAGCAGTTCCACTAAGATTTCCTAAGTAGCTCGTAGCAGCAGTAGCACTCATTACTGCCGCGGCATCTAAATTACCTCACAAGGGTGACTTAGATGCCGTTTTCGTATACATTCTTCCCATGACTAATTGCGTACTTTGTAAAGACGAACTCAAACCTGAAGAGGGGCAGCTGATTTGGCGCGGTGATGACTGTCGTGTCATCCTTGTGAATGATCCCGATCTGCCAGGTTTCTGTAGGGTGATCTGGAATCGTCATGTAGCAGAGATGACTGATTTGACCTATGGTGAGCGCGAGCACCTGATGACATTGGTATTTGCTGTGGAAGAGGCAATACGCCATATCATGCATCCCGATAAGGTCAATATTGCTGCACTAGGCAATATGGTTCCCCATATTCACTGGCATGTGATTCCTAGATTTAAGGATGACGCTTTCTATCCAGGGTCGGCTTGGTCATCAAGAGCTCAAGAAACTCCAAAGGCTATTTTGGTAGACCGAAGCAGGAAAGCGGCCGAGTTACCAAAGGCTATCAAAGCTGAGATTGCATCTCTAATCTAAACCAGTTTTTTTAGAGCCTCGAGATACTTCTCTGGATTCAGCGATTGGCCTTCGCGCTGTGCTTCCCACATCAATTGCCCTAAACATTCCATGATGAGATGTTGTGCTTCATGCATTGATCCTAGCTTTTGGGATAGTTTGTCTGCAATTGCTTTAATTCCAGGCGGCTGATCGATCGAAATCTGCTCACTAATAGAGAGGTGCATCGACAGATGTAGGAAAGGATTCGTTTCCCCACGTTCTGGTGTGTAGTCTTGGGCTAGCGCAGCTTCGGCATCTCCAAGCAGTATGTGATATTCAGGGTGCTGCGCCATCCAATCGCTTGCGAGAGTTTCCATGGGATCCAGAATGTGGCCTGCAGTTTTCTTCTTCCAGGTATCACAGAAAAAGCGACGCACTTCTTCTCGAGTTGGATTAAATATCGCCACGAACTTTTCCTTTGCCAGTTTTCTGTTTAAAGCTGCACAAAGGCTCAACAATGCACTGAGCACAATCTGGGTTACGTGCCTTGCAAGTGTATCTACCATGCAGGATAAGCCAATGATGTGCGTCTAGTAAATACTCTTTAGGTACACGCTTCAGTAGTTGCTCTTCAACTTTCACCACATCTTTACCGGGTGCTAAGCCGGTGCGATTAGAAACTCTAAAGATATGCGTATCAACAGCAATAGTAGGTTGACCAAAGGCAGTATTGAGAATCACGTTGGCTGTTTTTCTACCAACCCCTGGCAAAGCCTCTAGTTCTTCACGCGTTTGCGGAACCTTGCCTTGATGTTTGTCGAGTAGTAGACGGCAGGTTTCTTGAATATGCCTGCCTTTAGAGTTAAATAAACCAATGTGTTGAATATAGGGCTTCACTCCTTTTTCGCCAAGATCTAAAAGGGCTTGAGGTGTATTGGCAACCTTAAAGAGTTTGCTCGTACCTTTATTAACTGATACATCAGTCGCCTGTGCTGAAAGTAATACTGCAATGAGGAGCTCAAATGGTGAGTTGTACTCAAGTTCAGTTGTCGGCTTGGGATTGTTGGCTTTGAGTTGCTCAAAAAAAGCACGCCGTTTTTTAGGATTCATCATTTCTTTTGCTGAGCACGTACAATTGCAGCAGCAATAATGGCGCGTTTACGCTCTTGCTCTTTCTTTTTCTCATCTGATGTTGGGGTATCAGCATTCACTGCTATTAATTTAGCCGCAGCTTTTTTGGCTAAACGCTCATCATTATCTTTTTGCTCTCTATCGAGACGTTGCTCACGGTCGTGATAACGCTGACGTGAAATATCTGCTAGGTCTGTTGACCAGGCGTTCCAGCCTGTTTGATCGCCCGTGACATCGATCATGCTGATGCAATCTACTGGACATGGCGGAATGCAAAGATCGCAACCCGTACACCACTCCGTTAAAACGATATGCATTTGCTTTGATGCGCCCACAATGGCATCTACAGGACAAGCCTGTATACATAAGGTGCAGCCAATACATTTCTGTGGATCGATGAAAGCTACTGGTCTGGGACGCTCAATACCGCATTCGGGGTCAATTGTGGGGTGAAGCGCAAAAGCATCTTGTGGATAAATTGGAATGAGTAGTTTGCTCAGACGCGCAATTCCGTCGACGCCTCCTGGCGGGCAACGATTGGGCAAAGCCTCACCACTGGCCATTGCTTCTGCGTAGCCTCGGCAATCGGGATAGCCGCATTTAGTGCATTGGGTTTGAGGAAGTGCATCCTCTAAGCGATCAGCAAGTTCGTTCGCTTGGTTGGTTTTCATTGCGAGATAGTGGGCTAAAAAAGTGAGGGCCTTGGCCCCCACTCATTGATGCTTAGTTAGAGCCTTCTAATTTAGGAGGTCTTGCTTTAGTTCTTTTCTGTGCAACTTGATGCTCACGAATGAAAGATTTAATCTTTGGATAAACTTTATCGCGCCAACGACGACCAGCAAAAATGCCGTAGTGACCTGCGCCAGCAACTTCGTAGTGAGCTTTATGCTCTTTTGGAATGCCAACACACAAGTTATGTGCCGAGCGGGTTTGTCCACTTCCGGAGATGTCGTCAAGCTCACCCTCGATAGTAAGCAGTGCAGTCTTCTTAATATCTTGAGGCTTCACTAGATCACCAGCCACTTCCCAAGTACCATTAGGTAAAGCGTAATCTTGGAAAACAGTCTTAATGGTATCTAAGTAGAACTTGGCATCTAAATCCAATACCGCGTTGTACTCGTCATAGAAACGAATGTGCGCATCAGTATCTTGTTCGTCGCCACGTACCAGATTTTGGAAGTAGTCCCAATGCGATTGCATGTGGTTCTGTGGGTTCATGGCAATAAAGCCAGTGTGTTGCAAGAAGCCTGGATATACCTTGCGACCAGCGCCTGGGTAATTTGGCGGCACTTTGTAGATAACGTGGCTTTCGAACCAATCATAAGACTTGTGTTCAGCCAGATTGTTTACAGCAGTCGGTGATTTGCGGGCATCAATTGGGCCGCCCATCATAATCATGGAGGCAGGGGTTTCTTCACCAGCAGAAGCCAGCAGAGAGATGGCGCCTAATGTTGGAACGGTAGGCTGACAAACCGATACGACATGCAAATCTTTCGCACCAATCGCACGAATAAACTCTTGGATATAGTGAACATAATCATCCAGACCAAACTCACCATCTTCAATTGGAACGTTACGTGCATCAATCCAGTCGGTAATGTAAACCTTGTGATCTTGTAATAGAGTGCGAACGGTATCGCGTAACAAGGTGGCATGGTGTCCAGACATCGGAGCCACTACCAATACAACGGGATCATCCTTGAGGCTCTTAATGGTTTCTACATCATCTGAAAAGCGTTTGAAGCGAACTAGATTACAAAAAGGTTTTGCAACAATCGTTCTTTCATGGATAGCTACTTCTTGACCATGTGCTTGTACTGCGCGAATACCAAATTCAGGTTTTTTGTAGTTTTTACCTAGGCGATAAAGAAGTTCGTAACTAGCAGCTAAACGCTCCGATCCTGGAACCATGGATGCCGGATTAGAGGCATTGATAAATGCCTCAGAGGCTGCTCGCGCCCATGAGCTGAGCGGCTGAAGTAAGGCTGTTTGGAACTCGTGTAACTGATATAGCATTCTAGCTCCTGTAATTCTGTATATCCGCTTGTTATCCTAAAACGCGGGCGATTGCTTTGGCTACTTTATCAATATTTTTGGTATTGAGCGCCGCAACACAAATGCGTCCAGTAGAGAGGGCATAAATACCATCTTCTTTCTGTAAGCGTTCAACTTGCTCGGCCGTTAAGCCTGAGTAAGAAAACATTCCACGTTGCTGTTCGATAAAAGCAAAATCTTGTTTCACGCCAGCAGCAGCCAGTTTTTCAACGAGGCCATGGCGCATTGCTTTAATACGATCACGCATTTCTGCTAACTCATCTTCCCAAAGCTTACGTAATTCAGGAGAATTTAAAACGGCAGCAGCAATGGCAGCGCCGTGAGTTGGGGGGTTGGAATAGTTCGTGCGAATCACACGCTTTAATTGTGAAAGTACGCGAGTAGATTCATCTTTACTTTGTGTCACGATGGACAGAGCACCGACACGCTCACCATAGAGTGAAAATGATTTAGAGAAAGAGCTCGATACGAAGAAAGACATGCCAGACTGAGCAAAGAGGCGAACCGCAATACCATCTTGTTCAATGCCGGCTGCAAAGCCTTGGTAGGCTATATCCAAGAAGGGAATCAAACTCTTGTTCTTGCAGATATCGATCACTTGACGCCATTGCGCTTCAGTAATATCAGCTCCGGTTGGGTTATGACAACAAGCATGCAAAAGAATAGTTGTGTTCTTTGGGAAGGACTCGAGAGATTTCACCATGCCATCAAAATCAACACCCCGAGTTTTTCCATCGAAGTAGGTGTATTCCACAACTTCAAAGCCCGCAGATTCAAAAATACCGCGGTGGTTTTCCCAGGTAGGGTTGCTGATAGCGCAGGGCGCATTTAAATTAAGGCGCTTAATAAAGTCAGCACCAACACGTAATGCGCCAGTACCACCCAAGCATTCGGCAGTCACAACGCGGCCATCTTTGATCAGCGTCGAGTCGGCGCCAAACAATAAATTTTGCACTGCACTGTTGTATGGGTTTGGGCCTTCAATTGGAATGTAGCTACGTGGAGAATGTTTAGCCACGATCGCTTCTTCAGCCTTGATCACTGCTTTGAGAAGAGGTACCTTGCCTTCATCGGTGTAATACACGCCCACACCCAGGTTGACTTTGTCAGAACGTTGATCTGCAACGTAGGCTTCTGTGAGGCCAAAAATAGGATCTTTAGGGGCTAGTTGGACGGAGGCAAAAAGAGTCATTGGCGGTCGAAAATGATGGTTTAAAGGTAGCTTTGCTATAAATTACCATTCAATTTGGCTTAATTAATGGTTTTAGAGGCCAGAATTAACTATTTCCAAATAAAAACGGCAAAATCATTGTTTGTACTAAATTCGCTGTGAAGAAAACTCACAGTTCAAATGATAGCTGAGATGCCCCCTAAGCCCCCGAAAACGCCGTCGAATTTCACAGCTAAAGAAGATGCCCAAAAACCGGTTCCCGACCCATTGGGCGAGGCTGGCCATGATCTGGACCCTGCCAAATTTGTCAGCTTTCCGGATTCTCCCTATCAGCTTTATCAGCCTTTTAGCCCTGCTGGCGATCAACCGCAGGCGATCGAAGCCTTAGTTGAGGGCATTGAGGACGGGCTCACCTTTCAGACCCTTCTTGGGGTTACGGGTTCTGGAAAGACCTTCACCATGGCTAACGTGATCGCCAGAACGGGGCGTCCAGCAATCATTTTTGCCCCGAACAAGACCTTGGCTGCTCAGCTTTATAGCGAATTTAGGGAGTTTTTCCCCAAAAATGCGGTTGAGTACTTCGTGAGTTACTACGACTATTACCAACCTGAGGCTTATGTTCCTCAGCGCGATCTCTTTATTGAAAAAGACTCATCCATTAATGAGCACATTGAGCAGATGCGACTGTCTGCAACTAAAAGTTTGTTAGAGCGACGCGATGTCATTATCGTCGCAACTGTCTCTGCAATTTACGGCATTGGCAATCCTGGCGACTATCACAGCATGGTGATGACATTGCGTCCTGGCGACAAGATGAGTCAACGCGATATTTTGATGCGACTAATTGCCATGCAATACGATCGTAACGAGACGGATTTTAAGCGTGGAGTATTTCGAGTGCGCGGGGATACGATTGATATTTTCCCGGCCGAACATAATGAGTTGGCAGTACGTGTTGAATTGTTTGATGATGTGGTGGAGAGTTTGCAATTTTTTGATCCACTCACTGGGAAGATTCGTCAAAAGATCCCGCGTTTTACGGTCTACCCAAGTTCGCACTATGTAACACCCCGCGAAACCGTTCTCAAAGCGATTGAAACGATTAAGACGGAGTTGCGCACCCGCTTAGATGAGTTTGTTAAAGATGGAAAACTGGTTGAGGCGCAACGCCTAGAGCAGCGTACGCGGTTTGATTTAGAGATGCTCAATGAATTGGGTTTTTGCAAAGGCATTGAAAACTACTCTCGCCACCTATCTGGTGCTTCTCCAGGAGAGGCGCCACCTACTTTAGTGGACTACCTCCCGAATGACGCCTTGATGTTCTTAGATGAGAGCCATGTCCTCATTGGGCAACTCAACGCTATGTACAACGGCGATAAATCGCGTAAACATACTTTGGTGGAGTTTGGTTTTCGTTTACCTTCGGCGATGGATAACCGGCCACTTAAATTTACTGAGTTTGAAACCAAGATGCGTCAAACCATTTTTGTTTCTGCGACACCAGCCGATTATGAGAATACCCACCAAGGTAAGGTAGTTGAGCAAGTAGCTAGACCGACAGGGTTAGTTGATCCAGAAATTGAAGTATTGCCTGCAAGTACTCAAGTTGATAATTTGTTGGATCAGATTCATGAGCGCGTCAAAGTAGGTGAGCGCGTTTTGGTAACAGTGTTGACTAAACGGATGGCAGAGCAATTAACGGATTACCTCTCTGATAACGGTGTGAAAGTGCGCTATGTACACTCAGACATTGATACTGTTGAACGGGTTGAAATTTTGCGGGACTTACGTTTAGGAGTCTTCGATGTTTTAGTGGGTATTAACTTATTGCGCGAAGGTTTAGATATTCCAGAGGTTTCTCTAGTGGCTATTTTGGATGCTGATAAAGAAGGTTTCTTGCGCTCTGAACGCAGCTTGATTCAGACGATTGGACGCGCTGCACGAAATATTCGCGGCAAAGCCATTTTGTATGCCGATAGGGTGACCGACTCCATGCGCAGGGCAATGGGCGAAACCGAAAGACGCCGTACCAAGCAAATTGCCTTTAATAAGCTCCATGGAATTGAGCCTAAGGGGGTCCAAAAGCGGATTAAGGACATCATTGATGGGGTCTATGACGTCCAAGAGAAGCGAGTCGAGATGCAGATTGAGCAGGAACGGGCTCGCTATGAGGATATGAGCGAGAAGGACCTGGCAGGTGAAATCAAGCGTTTGGAGAAGCAAATGAACGCCGAGGCCAAAAATCTGGAATTTGAGAAGGCCGCCAGCACCCGGGATCGCCTGACCAAGGTAAAAGAAATGGCCTTTGGAGCGCGCTCCAGAGACTCCATAGGCTAGTTGCTAAAAGGGTTTTAGGGGGTATTCCCGAGCAATTTGATCGGGATTATGGTAAAGTTGAGTGGATTGGTCGGGTATTACCCATCTGACCATGAGCTGTCCATAAACAATCCATTACCAAGGTGAAATATGAGACTTACTACTAAAGGCCGTTTTGCAGTAACCGCAATGATCGATTTAGCCCTGCGTGAAGCGCATGGACCTGTAACTTTGGCTGGAATTAGCCAAAGACAAAAGATCTCCCTTTCCTATCTAGAGCAATTGTTCGGCAAATTACGCCGCTTCAATATCGTCGAGAGTACTCGCGGCCCTGGAGGTGGATACACCCTCGCACGCAGTGCAGATGCCATTAGCGTTGCAGACATCATTGTTGCTGTTGATGAGCCATTAGATGCGACTCAATGCGGCGGTAAAGGTAATTGTCATAGCGACGAAGATGAGTATGGCCATTGCATGACCCATGATCTTTGGAGCAACCTCAACCTCAAAATGGTTGAGTACTTAAGCTCGGTTAGTTTGCGTAACTTGGTTCAGCAACAAGAAGGGCGCGGAGTAGTGATTCAGGATATGCGCCAGAAGAAAGTCAAAGTTGAGAGTGCAAAAGCTGAAAAGTCAGTACCAGCACTTGCAGCTAAAAAAGAAGTTGCACCTAAAGCACCATTAATTAATTCAGTATTTAATTGGGCGCGTCAAAGTTAATAGTAATTATTCATTTATAAGCAAATCATGAACGCACCGCAAGACCTTCCAAAGCAACCGGTTCCGATGTTTAGTCCTAAGCACTTTCCGGTGTATATGGATTACTCGGCCACAACCCCAATTGATCCAAGAGTGGTTGACAAAATGTTGCCCTACTTGCGTGAGCAGTTTGGTAATGCCGCATCACGGAGTCATGCTTATGGCTGGGCTGCTGAAGAGGCGGTTGAGTGGGCGCGTTCAGAAGTTGCACAATTAGTTCATGCTGATCCACGAGAGATTGTGTTTACAAGTGGTGCAACTGAAAGTATCAATCTCGCATTAAAAGGTGCCGCGCATTTCTATAAAGATCGTGGTAATCACATCATTACTGTGAAGACTGAACACAAGGCAACCTTAGATACTTGTCGTGAGCTAGAGCGTGAAGGTTATGAAGTGACTTATTTGGATGTATTGCCAAGCGGTTTGATTGACTTTGCACAGCTTGAAGCTGCCATGAAGCCTGGCACGATTTTGACTTCAGTGATGTATGTCAATAATGAAATCGGTGTGGTGCAAGACATTCCAGCTATTGGTGAGTTATGCCGTTCACGTGGAGTGATTCTTCACGTAGATGCCGCGCAAGCAACCGGTAAAGTAGAAATCGATCTAGAGAAGACCAAAGTTGACTTGATGAGCTTTTCTGCTCACAAGACTTATGGTCCAAAAGGTATTGGTGCATTGTTTGTGCGTCGTAAGCCCCGTATTCGGATTGAGGCTCAGATTCATGGTGGTGGCCATGAGCGCGGTATGCGCTCTGGAACATTAGCCGTCCATCAAATTGTGGGTATGGGTGAGGCTTTCCGCATTGCTCGTATCGAGATGGTTGAAGGAAATAAACGCATTCGCGCCTTGCGTGATCGCCTATTGGCTGGTCTGAAGGATATTGAAGAGGTTTATGTCAATGGTGATATGGATCACCGTGTGCCCCATAACCTCAATATCAGTTTTAACTATGTTGAAGGCGAATCGATGTTAATGGCTTTAAAAGATTTAGCCATCTCATCTGGATCTGCTTGTACATCAGCATCTCTTGAGCCATCTTATGTATTGCGTGCTTTAGGCCGCAATGATGAATTAGCGCATAGCTCGATTCGTTTTACTCTTGGTCGTTTTACGACTGAAGAAGAGGTAGATTTCACCATCAAGTTAGTGAAAGAAAAGATTGCGAAGTTGCGTGAGCTTTCACCATTGTGGGAAATGTTTAAAGACGGAGTCGACTTAAGTACGATTCAATGGGCAGCACACTAAATAATAATTAAATAAAGAAATAACGAGGGAATACCATGGCTTATAGCGATAAAGTGATTGATCATTACGAAAATCCAAGAAATGTTGGCTCTTTTGAAAAGGGCGATGACAGCGTTGGTACCGGCATGGTTGGCGCGCCTGCTTGTGGCGACGTGATGAAATTGCAAATCCGCGTAAATGATCAAGGCGTGATTGAAGATGCTAAGTTCAAGACTTATGGTTGCGGTTCAGCGATTGCCTCTTCCTCATTGGTTACTGAGTGGGTAAAGGGTAAGACTTTGGATCAGGCTTTAGAGATTAAGAACTCTCTGATTGCGCAAGAGTTGGCTTTGCCACCTGTAAAGATCCACTGCTCTATCTTGGCCGAAGATGCCATTAAAGCTGCGGTTGCAGATTACAAAGAAAAACATCCAGCGGTCTAAATAGACAAAACTATGGCAATCACCCTTACCGATAAAGCAGCTGCACACGTTAACCGCAATTTAGAAAAGCGCGGTAAGGGGTGTGGTTTGCGTTTAGGGGTTCGCACGACAGGTTGCTCTGGTTTGGCTTATCAATTGGAGTATGTAGATGAGCCAGCCGCTGAAGATCAGGTATTTGAGTCCAATGGCGTGAAAGTATTTATTGATCCAAAGAGCTTGGCTTATTTGGATGGAACAGAGCTAGACTTTGTACGTGAGGGTTTGAACGAAGGGTTTAAGTTTCAAAATCCAAACGTAAAAGATGAGTGTGGTTGTGGCGAATCCTTCCGCGTCTGACGATTACTTTCGCTTTTTTGGACTCAATCAGCAATTCACAATCGATTTGCCTGCCCTTGATCAGGCTTACCTAGCGATTCAAAAAGAAGTTCATCCCGATCGCCATGCACGTGGCAGCGATACAGAACAACGCCTTGCCATGCAAATGGCTACATTGGCCAATACCGCATTGCAAACACTTAAGAACCCCGTACAACGGGGTTTGTATATTTGCCAGTTGCACGGCGTAGATGCCAAACTAGAAACCAATACTGCTATGCCAGCCGCATTTCTGATGAAGCAGATGGAATGGCGCGAGAGTCTAGATGAGCAAGCCGATGATCTTCCTGCTTTAGAAAAACTGATGGATGAGGTCGAGACCTCTAAGCAAGATACTCTGGCTGAGATAGCCCAAGCAATCGATAGTGCTAAAAATTATCAACGCGCTGCCGAACTTCTCAGAGGCTTACTCTTTATTAATAAGTTTGCTCTCGAGCTTGATGATGCCATTGTGGCCTTGGCCTAGCCTACGACCGAATTAAAATTTAAAACTTATGGCCTTATTACAAATCTCCGAACCTGGTAAATCCTTGGCACCACATCAGCGCCGCATTGCTGTTGGTATCGATTTAGGAACTACCAATTCGCTTGTTGCTATCGTGCGCGATGCTTTGCCTAAGGTGCTGCCAGATGCACAGGGAAGAGAGCTGCTCCCATCAGTCGTGCGCTATCTCCCAAATGGTAGAACTCAAGCTGGCTTTGAGGCTCTAGAGAGCTTGGTGATTGATCCAAAGAACACCATTGTTTCTGTAAAACGATTTATGGGTAGAAGTGTGCAAGATGTAGATCATATTGAGAGCACTCCGTATGACTTTGTTGATCAACCAGGTATGCTGAAGTTAAGAACAGTTGCTGGCGATAAGAGCCCAATCGAAGTATCTGCTGAAATCTTAGCGCGTTTGCGTCAACTAGCTGAAGACTCTGTTGCGGAAGATATTGTTGGTGCCGTGATTACAGTACCCGCTTATTTTGATGATTCGCAACGTCAAGCAACTAAAGATGCAGCTAAATTAGCTGGCATTGAAGTACTCAGACTTCTGAACGAGCCCACTGCTGCAGCGATTGCTTATGGTTTGGATAACGCCTCCGAAGGTGTCTATGCTGTTTATGACTTAGGAGGCGGAACCTTCGATATCTCTATTCTCAAAATGAGCAGAGGCGTATTTGAAGTGCTTTCTACTGGCGGTGATTCTGCATTAGGTGGGGATGACTTTGATCATCGCTTGTATTGCTGGGTGATTGAGCAGGCAAAGCTAGCGCCTTTATCGATTCATGATCATCGAACTCTATTATTGGCATGCAAACATGCCAAAGAGTTGTTAAGCCACAATCCATTAGCGCGCGTTCATGAGACTCTGGCAGATGGCACCATCGTCAATGTCGGTGTTAGTCAGGCGCAATTCTTCGAGATCACTCAAAACCTGGTTGCTAAGACCTTAACGGCCTGTAAAAAAGCTTTGCGCGATGCGGGCTTGAAGGCTGAGGATGTGAGGGGGGTGGTGATGGTGGGGGGCTCTACGCGTATGCCGAATGTGCAGCGTGCTGTAGGTGAGTTATTTGGAACTCAACCACTGAATAATTTAAATCCAGATCAGGTTGTTGCGCTGGGCGCCGCCATGCAGGCTGACTTATTGGCTGGCAATCAAAGTAAAGATGATGAATGGCTCCTATTAGATGTTATTCCCCTCTCTCTGGGTATTGAGATGATGGGCGGCTTGGTTGAAAAGATTATTCCGCGTAATACCCCGATTCCAGTAGCTAGGGCACAAGAATTCACAACCTTTAAAGACGGTCAGACTGCGCTAGCAATTCAGGTGGTGCAAGGTGAGCGTGAGCTTGCACAAGATTGCCGCTCTCTGGGTAAGTTTGAGTTACGCGGCATTCCAGGTATGGCCGCAGGTGCAGCACGTATTCGGGTGACGTTTCAGGTGGATGCAGATGGCCTGCTATCTGTCAGCGCCATGGAGCAGGGTTCTGGAGTCCAGGCCTCAATTGATATCAAGCCTTCTTATGGTCTCACAGACTCTGAGATTACACGCATGCTGCAAGATGGTTTTGCCTCTGCAAAAGAGGATCTCTTAGCAAGATCCTTGCGTGAGGAGCAAGTAAATGCTCAGCGTTTGTTAGACGCAGTACAAACAGCCTTAGCTAGTGATCGTGCCTTGCTGAATAAAGAAGAGCAAGCTGCGATTGATCAAGAGATGCTAGTTTTGCAAAAGATTTTGAATGAAGAAACCAGTAGTGAGGTATTACGTAAAGCAGTAGATCACGCTGCTAAAGCAAGCGATGAGTTTGCACAAATGCGGATGAACGCCAGCATTCAGAAGGCATTGTCTGGCAAGAATGTTGCAGAGATATAAAACAATAGAAACAAAACTAATAGAAAAGAATCATGACGCAAATCGTTGTATTACCTCATAGTGAGTATTGCCCAGAGGGTGCCGTAATTGAAGTGGCACCAGGGACTTCGGTTTGTGAGGCCCTGCTAGAAAATGACATTCCGATTGAGCATGCCTGCGATATGGTCTGCGCCTGCACCACTTGCCACATCATTGTTAAAGAAGGCGGCCAGAGTCTAAATACACCCGATGAGAATGAAGAAGATATGCTCGATCGCGCCTGGGGATTGAATCCTCAGTCCCGTTTATCTTGCCAAGCGATTGTTGCTAAACAAGATTTGGTGATTGAGATACCTAAATATTCAATCAATCACGCCAAAGAGAATCATTAATGCACCAAAATGAAGCAAGTTAGCCCTGAATGATGCAAACAGAAGAAAAATCAGATTTTGAGACGACTAATATGAACTTGTAGTTTGTTCTTTAAGTAGTACCTCCAAAAATCTCTTTTAAGCCATCCTTCGGGGTGGCTTTTTCTTTAGGGCTTTAATTTTTTCCTTGTACCCGATAAAAAGTATTGCTTGATAACTTGAGTGACGTTTTGTCGTAGGTGTTTTTTACGCTCAAGCAATCCGACTTTTCGGAAGATCGTTTTTCCAGGCAGCTCTTGAATTCTAAGCTGTCGATCGTTGGACCATGAAATATTGGCTAACTGTGGAACGATAGAGTATCCAAGGCCTTGTCTAACTAACTCAATAATGGCCTCTACAGAATTTAATTCCATGCCATCTTGAATCGATAGCTTATTAGACTTGATGGTTTGATCAACAAGATGTCCTGTCCAAGTATTTCTCTCAAAGCGAATGAATGGCGGATTAGAGTTGAGATCTTTTTTCTTACCAGGCGGTGTATTTGGGTAAATCAAAATCATGGGCTCCTTATAGAGCTCTGTCCACTGAAGGCTTTGGGGTAGCGCATAAGGTGACTCAGTCACAATTGCCGCATCAAGCGTGCCTTCGATTAGTTGATCCAAGAAATTACTGGATAAGCCAGCTATTAATTTGATTTCTAACTCAGGATAGTTATGTTTGATTTCATTGAGGGTTTTGCCAAATGCACCCATCAGTGTAGAAACCAGGGCACCTAGGACAATTGTGCCGTTGATGTTAGATTGAAGGTTTGAGCGAAGGGCTTCATAGCGAGCCATAATTTCCTGAATAGGCTCAATCAGGGATCTGCCATGAGCATTCAAAGTCAGGGAGCGCTTAGTCCGATCAAAGAGCTCAAGACCAATTTCTTTTTCCAATTGCTGCAACTGCTGGCCAGCTGCAGCCGCGGTCAAACCAATTTCCCGGGCGGCGGCTGCAACGCTCTTGTGGCGGGTAATCGCCAAGAAGTTTTTGAGGGTTTTAATACTGGACATGAGTTTCATTATAAATAATTTCTTTATCTCAAAGAAAAATTAATTCGATTTATTTTTTACTATCTATCAATATAATGAGCAGATGTCAAATACCGATCTCAAAGTAAACGTCTGGCGAGGCTCCCAAGAGGGTGAGTTCGTTGAGTATTTGGTGCCACGAAACCCAAATCAAACTGTTTTGGATGTGGTTACCTATATTCAGAGAAAGCTTGATCCCACTTTAAGCTATCGCTTTGCCTGTCGTGTAGGAATGTGTGGTTCATGCGCAATGACCGTCAATGGAGTGGCTCGTTGGACTTGCCGTACTCACGTTTCTAAAATTGTGGAGGGAGATTCTTTAGAAATTGCCCCCCTGAATAACTTGCCTGTCATTAAAGATCTTGCTACTGATATGCGTGAGTTCTTTAATAAGTGGAAGGGTGCTGTTGGATTCTTTAAAGGTGACAAAACACGTCACGATGATTTTACAAAAGTACAGCCAAATTCTGAGGAGCGTCAATTGGCAGACGCTGGTATCGAATGTATTGGTTGTGGTGTTTGCTATGCATCTTGTGAGGTTGTTCAATCTAGACCAAATTATCTTGGCCCAGCCGCTCTCAATCGTGCTTGGACACTAACAAATGATGTGAGAGATGTTCAGCAGCTTGAGCGCATGAGAGCTGTAGCGGGTGATGCGGGTTGCCACGCTTGCCATTCACAAGGCTCTTGCACTGAGTTCTGTCCCAAGGCGATTGAGCCAACTGCAAGCATTGCTGGTCTCAAAAAGTTAGTCGCTAGAGCTGCTGTCCGAGGTAGCAAGTGGGGCAACTATGAGTAACAATGTTTTGCAGGCAAAGCTTTGGTATGCCCAAAGAATTAGCGCCATGGTGCTTGGTATTTGTGTTGCGATTCATTTGGTGATTATTTTTTATGCCATCAGGGGCGGTCTTACTGCCCAAGAAATCTTGGGGCGCACACAAGGCAATGTGCTGTTTGCTATTTTTTATGAAATTTTTGTCCTAGCCTGCTTTGTACATGCTCCAATTGGTATGGCCAATATATTGCAAGAGACCTTTCCAAAGAGTGGCTTGGCTAGGCCTCTTTCTTGGATCTTAGCTTTGCTGATTTTGATTCTTGGCACTACAGCTGTCCTTGGTGTTTTTACAGGCGGTCAAATATGAGCTCCAGGCCAAAATTAGATTACCGCGCCAAAACCCACTTATCTTATTTTGCTTATGCATGCCATCGCTTTTCTGGCTTGTTATTAGCATGCTTTATTCCTTTGCATTTTCTGATGCTGTCTCAATCTTTAAGGGGTGCAGAAGGTTTCCAGAAATCTCTCACGTTAACGGATTTATGGGTATTCAAGTTTGGTGAGTGGGCCTTAGTGATTTTGCTGGCTGTTCATTTGGCTGGCGGCATTCGTCTTCTTATGATCGAGTTTGGTCCATGGAAGGGTTTACGTAAGGGCTGGATACAGCTCTCTGTTTTGTTCGCAATCGTTTGCGGGCTCCTATTTTTATATTTTGCTAATTGATTAGGCTGACATGCAATTACCAATGAATTTAGTGGAAGAGGCTTGTAAAGAGCTTTACATTCGCGCCTTAAAGGTACTGCCTGATGACATTAAGGCAGGTATAGATAAATTGAATAAAGCTGAGACAGATTCACGTGCTCAAGTGGTATTGAAGACCATGATTACCAATATCTCGGTAGCAGAGCGTGAAGATAATCTCCTATGCCAAGATACCGGCCTACCGATTTATAACGTGAAGATTGGTAGTAATGTGCAATTTGATGGCATGGCATTAAAGGCTGCTATTCGCAAAGGGTGCGAGCGCGCTACCAGAGAGTATCCCCTGCGATCTTCAGTAGTACATCCAATTACCCGTAAAAATAATCACACCTCGTGTGGTATTGATATGCCGGCAATTCATATTGATTTCTATGATGCTGCAGAGTCTATTGAAATTGAGATGGTTCCTAAAGGAAGTGGCTCAGAGAACAATTCCTTTTTAAAAATGGCAATTCCTGCTGACGGTATTAATGGCGTTAAAGCTTTTGTAATTGATAGTGTTGTCTCTGCTGGCGGCAAGACTTGCCCACCAACGATCGTTGGTGTTGGAGTTGGTGGAACGTCTGATCAATGCGTGGCTATGGCTAAACGTGCAGCGACTCGTGAGTTGGGTAGTGTATGTAGCGATGAAGAGGGTGCCAAGCTAGAGAAGGAGCTAAGTGCAGCTGTCAATCAGCTTGGAATCGGCCCACAAGGACTTGGTGGCGATGGAACAGCATTTGCGGTCCACGTAGAGCTGGCACATACGCATATCACCTTAAATCCTGTAGCTGTCAATATGCAATGCCATTCGGCTCGCAGAGCGCGTGCAACCTTTACGCCATCTGGCGTTACCTATGGATTCTAGGATAGCGAATATGGCCCATTACAACCTTGCAACACCTGTTACTGAAGAAGATATTCGTAAGCTTCGCATTAACGATACGGTGACTTTGCAAAACACCTTGTTTGGCATCCGCGATGCAACGCAAATTCAGATGTTCGATCATGGTCGTAAGACACATTTTGACTTGAATGGTCATGCAGTAATCCATACGGCGCCTAATGTTCGTAAAGTTGCAGTAAGTAAAGAGTTTCCTGCTGGTTATGAGCCTATTTGCATTGGCACTACCACTTCAGATCGTATGGAGCGTTTCACTCGCCCCTTGATGACACAGAATGGGGTTCGCATGATTGTCGGTAAGGGCGGTATGCGTGAAGATTCTGCACAAGCATTTAAGGATCTAGGTGGAGTATATCTAGCAATTATTGGTGGCACTGCAGCTCTTGAGACCACTTGGATAGAGCAAATTGAAGATGTCGATATGGACGATCTCAATCCAGAGTCACTCTGGCGTTTCAAGATTAAAGACTTCGGCCCATTGCTAGTTGCAATGGATAGCCATGGAGGAAGTATTTATCAGGAAGTGAAGAGTGATGTGGCGCTTAAAAAAGAAGCCGTATTAAAAAGTCTTGGAATTACTTCATGAGCGCTATCCCAACAATTAACACCGATATTCTCATTCTGGGCTCTGGAGGCGCAGGCCTTTTTGCCGCCTTACATGCACATCAAGAAAATCCTAACTTAGATATCACGATCGCAGTGAAAGGCTTATTAGGTAAGTCTGGCTGCACACGCATGGTCCAAGGTGGTTACAACGTAGCTTTGGCTGAGGGTGATTCTGTCGAGCGCCATTTTATGGACACGATTGAGGGTGGCAAATGGCTCTGCGATCAAGATTTAGCCTGGACGCTAGTCAACACTGCAGTTGAACGTATCCATGAGTTAGAGAATGAGCTAGGCTGCTTTTTCGATCGTAATCCGGACGGTACGGTTCATCAAAAAGCATTTGCTGGCCAAACATTTGACCGGACTGTTCATAAGGGTGACTTAACAGGCATCGAGATTATCAATCGTCTAGCGGAGCAAGTATGGGCTAGAGGTATTAATCGCCTTGAAGAGCATCGCGCTATTGAATTGATCCATAGCAAAGATGGAAAATCACTTGCAGGTGTCTTAATGCTCAATATGCAGACTGGCCAATTTGTATTGGTGCGTGCCAAAGCTGTCTTGCTAGCCACTGGTGGTGGCCCGACAATGTATAAATACCATACCCCTTCGGGAGATAAGAGTTGTGATGGCTTAGCAATGGCTCTGCGTGCCGGCCTCGTTTTGCGCGATATGGAGATGGTGCAATTTCATCCCACAGGACTATTAGCTGGCCCAGGCACTCGTATGACTGGCACAGTTATTGAAGAAGGCTTGCGTGGAGCTGGTGGTTATTTACTCAATGGCAATCAAGAGCGCTTTATGGGTAACTATGATCCGCGCAACGAACGTGCCACAAGGGATATTGTTTCTAGATCAATCAATTCTGAAATACGTGCTGGGCGCGCAACTCCTAACGGCGGTGTTTATATTCAAATGAGTCATTTAGGCCCTGAGAATGTTCGCAAACTATTTAAGGGCATGGTCGAGCGTTGTGCTGATAGTGGATTTGATTTAACTAGGGATTTAGTCGAGGTTGTACCAACTGCCCACTATATGATGGGCGGTCTGGTCTTTAAGAAAGATTGCAGTACTGATCTACCAGGGCTATTTGCTGCTGGTGAAGACACGGGTGGTGTCCATGGCGCTAATCGCTTAGGCGGAAATGGCGTTGCTAACTCAACCGTGTTTGGCGGCATCGCAGGAGAGTCAATGGCTCGCTGGGTTGCATCACAACAACTAAGTGAGTGCAATATGGATGAGGTAGCAGCAAGCATTCATGAGCATGAAGCGCCATTGAAAAAGATGCCTGGTGATATTGAGGCTATACGAGATCAACTCGCAGAGTGCATGTGGGATGATGTCGGTATTTCAAGAACTAGAGACAGTTTATTTCGCGCACGTCAAACTTTGAAACGGCTAGCTTCACAATTAAATCAAATGGGTGTTGGTGATATTCAGCGGGAATACAGTAATACTTGGCAAGACTGGATGAATTTACAAAACCTCATTTTGGTTAGTCAGTCTGTAACAGAGGCAGCTATTGCCAGAGAGAATTCGAGAGGGGCTCACTACCGTGAAGATTTCCCAGAACCTGGATCGCTTGAAGACTCTTATTACACAGCTGTTCACTTGAATCACCAAGAGCTGAAGATTGAAAATCGCCCAGTACAATTTACGATGATCAAGCCCGGACAAACAATCTTGGTTGAGGCTTAATTATTTTTGATCTCATCGACCCGATCCATTTTGGATTGGCGACCTTAATTATTTTTGGCGCCTATTTTATTTTTGGCATATCAGGATTCGGATCATCAATCATTGCCGTTCCCCTGCTGGTGCAGATGTATCCATTGAAATCGGTAGTTCCAATGATGGTGATTATTGATATATGTGGCTCCTTATACGTCGGAAGAAAATCTTCTCAAGATGCTAATCTCAAAGAGCTTAAATGGCTCTTTCCATTCACTCTGATTGGGATGGTTTTGGGAATTTTTTTGCTAGTGAAGGCGCCTAGTGAACCTCTTTTGATAACGCTAGGATGTTTTGCTGCTATCAATGGTGCCAGAGTGCTATGGCAGAGGAACTCAGAAATGCGAGATCCTATCAATAAGTGGTGGGCTGCACCATTTGGTTTTTTGGGGGGAACCTTTACCGCGTTATTTGCTACTGGTGGGCCTATTTACGTCTCTTATCTTGGCTTACGTATCAATGACCCGAAGGCGTTGCGCGCCACAATGGCACTCGCAATCTTGATGTTGACCTTTTTGCGCCTGACTTTAATGTTGGTTACTGGTTTGATACTAAGCTGGCCAGTTATTGGATTGGCAATCTGCCTAATGCCTGCAACCTTTTTTGGGATTTGGTTAGGTACCCAAGTGCACGCTAAGCTTAGTAATGCTGCTATGCGAGTGGCTTATGGATCAATCCTCGTTTTTGCAGGAACAATGCTCCTAGTTCGCCAGATCTAGAAAAGTAATCAGGCGAAGATGTCTTCGCCTGATTTGTCTTTGTGAAACACGGATACTGTATTACTGAGCGCTAATATTGCGACCCTTGATCACTTTCTCCCAGACTATTGACTCCGCTTTTACTTGAGATTCAAATTCTTTCTGGTTGTTTACTACAGCGGTCAGGCCATTTAAATCAAGGCTAGCGCGCAATGCTTCCGAATTTACGGCCTTAACAGTAGCATCGTAAATCTTTTCAGTAATCGTCTTTGGGGTGTTTGCCGGAGCAACAAGACCAAACCAACCAGTAGATTCAAATCCAGGAATACCAGCTTCCGCTACGGTGGGCACATCAGGTAATTGTTTTGAACGTTTTAAGCTAGTGACAGCTAAAGGCTTTATTTGCCCATTTTTGGCAAATCCGGTTGCCGCAGTAAGATTGCCCACCATGAAGTCGATTTGGCCAGCAACTAAGTCATTGATAGCTGCTGATTCACCCTTATATGGCACATGGGTAGCGGGGATATTTGCTGAATAGGTAAAGTTCTCAGCTGCCATATGCACTTGGCTACCAATGCCTGCAGAACCAAAGTTAAGATCCTTAGTCTTGGCATAAGCAATAAATTCACTCAAGGTTTTGACTGGTAACTTAGTACTCACTGAGACCAGCATTGGACCACTCGCCACATTAGTAATATAAACAAAGTCTTTAGCGTAATTGACTGGCAATTTCTTATAAAGATTTGGGTTGACAGTGAGCATGCTTCCAGAGGCGAGCATGATGGTGTAACCATCTGCTGCAGATTGCGCTACAAACTCAGCGGCAATATTGCCACCAGCGCCTGGCTTATTTTCGACAATCACATTTTGTCCAAGATCTTTTGTGAGTTGTTGCGCTAATAGGCGACCTAAAATATCTGTAGTACCACCTGCAGCAAATGGAATGATGAGCTTAATAGGTTTAGTTGGCCAATTTTGTGCATAGCTTAATGGCGATGCAAGTAAAAGTAATGCTCCTGTGATCAATGCAAATTGTTTGCCGATACGTCCAATGAATTTCTTAAGCATTCTTCTGTTCCCCAGTGTTAATTTGATTTTTGTATCTTATCCTTTATTTCATTCAAAAATATAACCAGTTTTTATAAAATGGTTATAAGCCTATTTCAAATCGGTATCTGCTTTATCGCTACTTAGGCTTATATTTTTCGAGATTGCAGTGCACCATACTTTGAATCTTGCGGGATATCAAATTCATCTATATGATATAGATATGTCATCTATTTTGATCTCTGAGTTCATTACAAGTCAAGCCTTAGAAACCCTGCGTTCTAAGCACAAGGTTGTTTACGAGCCAGATCTTTATAAAGACCGCCCAGCTTTGATTGCTGCGTTGCAAAATATTGAGGGACTAATTGTGCGTAATCTCACTCAAGTAAATGAGGAGATCCTGGCGGGCGCCCCAAACTTAAAGGTAGTAGGTCGACTGGGTGTTGGGCTTGAAAATATTGAATTGCCTGCCTGTGCTAAAAGAAGCATCAAGGTCATTCCAGCAACTGGCGCAAATGCCGAGTCTGTTGCTGAGTATGTTGTGGGTGCTGCAGTTGCATTAACGAGAGGATTTATTCCAGCGACGGTTTCAACGCTGAAAGGTGAGTGGCCTCGCCCTCGTTTTTCTACTTATCATGAATTTTTAGGCAAGACCATTGGCATTGTTGGTTTTGGCAATATTGGTAGGGTGGTGGCTAAGAAAGCAAATGCATTTGGCTTACACTGCCTTGCATATGATCCAATGCTGCCTGCTGGCTCCGTTGAGCTAGATGAATTTTCAGTGCCATTACTCTCATTGAATGACCTTCTTGCTAAAAGCGAGGTGGTGACCTTGCATCTTCCATTTTTGCCTGAAACAAAGAACCTGTTTAATGCAGCTACCTTAGATCAAATGAAAAATGGTGCCTCCCTCATTAATACTGCGCGGGGCGGCATCGTTGATGAGAAGGCTCTTGCTGAGCGTTTGCGCTCTGGGCGTTTGGGTGGGGCGGCTATGGATGTGTTTGAGAGTGAGCCAGCAAAAGATTTGAGTCACTTTGCAGGTATAGAGAATCTCATTCTGACTCCGCATGTAGCAGGCGTAACTCATGAAAGTAATGAGCGCGTTAGTCAAATGATTGCCGATGAAGTTAATCGGTTTTTTGGAGCATAAATGAATTTATCCTATCAACAGATGCTTGAGCTAGCCTCATCTGGTTTACGAGCAGCTGGTATTGGTGACAAAGCAGCTTATGAGACAGCACAATTTTTAGCACTTGCTGAGCTTGATGGATTGGCTTCCCATGGATTAGCGCGCGTATCGCAATATGCAGGACATGCTAAAAATGGACGCATCGAGTTAGCTCCCAAAATCAAAGTGCGCCCTTTTAAAGTATCGGCTGCATTGGTAGATGCTTGTGATGGGCTTGCATTTCCAGCGCTACGCTTCGCTACAGACCTATCTGTCAACTTAGCTTCCAAGACTGGAGTGGGTCTAGTCGCAGTAACGAATAGTCATCACTTTGGGGTTGCGGGGCACTTTACTGAAGCAGCAGCGCGCGCCGGATATATTTCATTGTTGTTTGGCAACACGCCTGCGGCGATGCCGATGGTTGGCGGTAGCAAAGCAATTTTTGGAACCAATCCTCTAGCTGCAGCATTTCCAATTACTAACCGAGATCCTTTAGTAATTGATATGTCTCTGTCAGCAGTAGCCCGTGGCAAGTTATTGGTTGCTGCAAAGAAAGGCGAATCTATTCCAGAGGGATGGGCCTTAACAGCTGATGGTAAACCCACCACAGATCCTAATGAGGGGCTCAAAGGATTAATGGTTCCGCTAGGCGGAGATAAAGGTGCTTTGCTTGCCCTGATTGTTGAGTTACTAGTTGTCGGTTTATCGGGAAGTCGCTTCTCTTATGAGGCGGATTCGTTCTTTGATGCCAAAGGAAATCGCCCTCGAATTGGGCAGCTTCTGTTAACGATTGATCCAGGTCTGGCAGGCAGCCAAGTGTTTGCAAATAAGATGCAAGCGCTCTTAAAGACCCTGGCATCAGATTCTGGAACACGCATTCCAGGGCAAAGGCGTTTCAAGCAGCGTGCATCAGGCTTTAAAGAGGGCGTCAACGTTTCTGATGTAGTTGTAGAAGAAATTCAGACTGGTATTCGCCAGTCATGGGGTGTTTAGTAGTTAAACAAGATTGAAGAGGAGAAGGTAATGATCCATTTTGTCGTGCATGAGCCAGGAGATGGCGTAGGCGTGGTGGTAGTTGAAGGTGTAAAAGCTGGAGATGATTTGATTGGTTGGGTAATGGATGGAGATTTAACGCTCAACATGAAATCTGAGAGCGATATTCCAATTGGCCACAAAATTTCATTGAATGAATTTAAGGCGGGCGATACGGTGATGAAGTATGGCGTAGACATCGGCAAGGTTGTAGCGCCCATCAAAAAAGGCGAGCACCTCCATGTTCAAAACGTAAAAACGAAGCGCTGGTAATTCAGGCTTTTATTCACCCATTCATTTAGAAAGAAACAAGATGATTAATTTGAAAGACGCGAGCTTCATGGGTTATCGCCGTGAAAATGGCCGCATGGGAATTCGTAATCACGTATTAATTTTGCCTTTAGATGATTTATCAAACGCAGCTTGCGAAGCTGTAGCAAATAACATCAAAGGAACTCAGGCTATCCCTCACTCTTATGGCCGTTTGCAATTTGGTGCCGACCTAGATCTGCACTTCCGCACTTTGATTGGCACTGGTACTAATCCAAACGTAGCTGCTGTAGTAGTGATTGGTATTGAGCCGCAGTGGACCAAAATTGTGGTTGATGGCATCAAGGCGTCTGGTAAGCCAGCAGAAGGTTTCTGGATCGAGGGTAATGGCGATACCGCTACGATTGCCTCTGCTAGCAAAGCTGCATACCAAATGATGAAGCATGCCTCTAAGCAAAAGCGGGTCAAGGCGCCTTTATCTGAGTTATGGGTATCTACCAAGTGCGGTGAGTCTGATACAACATCTGGTTGCGGCGCAAATCCAACAGTAGGTGATGCCTTTGATAAGCTCTATGGCATTGGCTCCACCTTAGTATTTGGCGAAACTACCGAATTAACTGGTGGTGAGCACTTGGTGGAAGCACGTTGCCGTACCCCAGAGGTAAAAAAGAAGTTCCGTGAAATGTTTGATCGCTATCAAGATGTTATCGAACGCCATAAGACTAGCGATTTATCTGACTCTCAACCAACCAAAGGCAATATTGCTGGTGGTTTAACCACGATTGAAGAAAAGGCTCTCGGTAACATTCAGAAGATTGGTAAGAAATGTATCGTGGACAGCGTTTTGGATAAAGGTGAAGAGCCTAAGATCCCAGGATTGCACTTTATGGACTCTTCCTCAGCTGCTGCTGAAATGGTGACCTTATGTGCCGCTGCAGGATTTGCTGCGCACTTCTTCCCAACAGGTCAAGGTAACGTGATTGGTAATGCAATTCTTCCAGTGATTAAGATTTGTGCAAACCCAAAAACAGTACGCACTATGGGCGAGCACATTGACGTTGATGTATCAGGATTATTGCGTCGCGAAGAGAATATGGACCAAGCTGGTGATAAGTTGTTGGAGTGCCTCTTACGCACTGCTGACGGCGAATTAACAGCTTCTGAGATTCTTGGCCACCGTGAATTCGTGTTAACCCGTTTATACGAATCAGCGTAATTTTTAAAGTATGAGATCCCTGACCGCTTATGAAGAAGTAAAGCAAAAGATCACCGAAGATCTGGTCAGGGGCCGTTATCCGATGGGGCAGGCATTGCCTGCCGAAAAGGATTTATCAAAAGAGTTAGATGTATCTATAGGAACCCTGCGTAAAGCGGTGGACGAGTTGGTTGCCGAAGGTATTGTGGTTCGTCGCCAAGGCAGGGGAACCTATGTTGCTGAGCATGACCTTAAACGATTGCTGTATTACTTTTTTCACGTTGTAAAACACGACGCTGATAAAAAAATAAATCCACGAGTCGAGTTAGTTTCCTTAACTTCTGCTCTTGCAAATAGGGAAGAGTCCAGCAAACTGCAAATTAAAGAAGGTACATCAGTATGGCGCCTGGTCAATTGCCTTTATTTAGATGATAAATGCGTCATGATTGACCATATCACTTTGGATAAGAAGCGGTTTAAGAATTTAACTCGTGCGGATTTTATTAATCGCGAGGGCAGTATCTATCAGTTATATCAAATGAGGTACGGCCAGACAGTGGTTCGCAGTAGCGAGCGATTACGCGCTGGTCTGGCTGGCAAGCAATACTCAGAGTGGTTAGGGTTGAAGCCAGATTCACCAGTTTTGATTATCAGAAGGGTAGCTCTTGGTATTCAGGATGAGCCATTGGAATGGCGAATTTCTACACTGAACACCAATCAACATGAATACTTTAGTGAGTTAGTGGTCTAAGAATTTATGCTCACGACTGCTAAGCAGAACTTACCAGGTTTAATGGTTTGTTTGATCATCGCCATGTCTACTAGTTTTCTTTCTGAAAATTATGGTGGACCACAGCTCTTATATGCCTTGTTACTAGGCTTATCACTGCACTTTCTCTATCTAAATGACGCTGTCAAGCCAGGAATAGACTTCTGTGCAAAAACCATTCTTCGTTTGGGCGTTGCTTTTTTAGGGATCCGGATTACTTTTGCCGACATTAGTGCGATTGGTATCAATACTGGCCTAATGGTCATGGTTGCTGTTGCAGCCACCGTTATCTTAGGCCTACTGCTTGCCAAGTTTTTGAGGATATCTCCCGATTTTGGCTTGATAGCAGGTGGATCTGTTGGTATTTGTGGTGCTTCGGCTGCACTTGCGGTTGCCTCTGTATTGCCTAAGTCAAAAGAAAACGAGCAATTTACCTTATTAGTCGTTGTTGGCGTGACTGTACTGTCGACCATTGCAATGGTGACATATCCTTTTGCTTTGCAAATGCTCAATATTGGCGATCTTTCAGCTGGCATTTTCATAGGCGCTACTATTCATGATGTTGCGCAAGTGGTAGCTGCAGGAATGCTGTTTGGTTCTGAGGCAGGTGATGTTGCGACTGTAGTGAAGTTATTTCGAGTAGCGCTACTCCTGCCCGTGGTTTTAGTGATCTCTATTTTCTTTGGTGCGCAAAGAGCTACTAACCAATTAGGATGGGGTAGCTTACGCTTGATCCCAACATTTTTATTGGGCTTTGTTGCACTTTCTATTGTGGCTTCAATGCAAATTTTACCTGTCTCAATCACTCATCAAATTGGCGGAATATCACGCTGGATGTTAGTGATTGCAATTGCAGCTGCAGGATTGAAAACCAATTTTCAAGAATTGGCAAAGCTAGGTTGGCAGCCGGTATTTATGTTAGTTGTTGAAACCCTCTTTATTGCTATTCTGGGGCTCATATTTATTATGTATGGCGCCTAGGGTTAACAGAAATATCAACTTTTATAGTTTGGCAGTATGCTTTAAAAAAATAAGCTGAGTAACGCATATAACGGAGGCAAAGTATTTATGTCTAAGAGGGATAAACTTTCTAATCGCCGTCTTTTTTTAAAGTCATCGCTTATTGCGGGGGCAAGTGTAAATGGCGTAATAAGTGCTAATTCTACCTTTGCTAAAAATCAGGGCGATGGTTTTTTAGAGGTTGATCCTTGGACAAAAACTCAGGGATCAACCTTCGTAAATCCGCCTTATGGCTTGCCATCGAAGTATGAAAAGAATGTTGTTCGACTACTTCCCTCTCCAGCGCCAACATTCTTAACGGGCTCAAGAACTCCTCTGCAAAGCTTGCATGGAATTATTACCCCTAATGGTTTAGTTTTTGAGCGACATCATGCAGGAGTGCCCGATATTAATCCTGACCTACATAAATTGGTGATTCATGGTTTGGTGGATCGCCCAATGGTCTTTAGTATGGAGGATATTGTTCGTTTTCCATCGGAATCCCGAATTTATTTCTTAGAGTGTTCTGGCAATAGCGCTGCTGAACTCAAGAAGGCAAGCAATCAAACGGTTCAGCAAATTCATGGATTGGTATCCTGTTGTGAGTGGACTGGCGTGCGCTTATCAACAATTTTGCAAGAGTGCGGCGTGCAGCCCTCTGCTAAATGGGCTTTGGCTGAGGGTGCTGATGGCGCCGCAATGACACGTAGCATTCCCATGAGCAAGATGATGGACGACGCTTTATTGGTATACGCACAAAACGGTGAGATGTTGCGTGCTGAACAAGGCTATCCACTGCGTCTATTCTTGCCTGGCTATGAAGGCAATATGAGCATTAAGTGGTTGCGAAGAATTAAGTTGGGTACTGAGCCATGGCAAACTCGTGAAGAGACCTCTGCTTATACCGATCTGCGGGCAGATGGGAAGGCGCTGCAATTTACTTTCGCCATGGAGGTGAAATCTGTTATTACACAGCCTTCCGGGATGATGAAACTCAAATCTAAAGGCTTTTATGAGATCTCAGGTCTCGCTTGGTCTGGTAATGGCAAGATTCGGCGGGTTGAGGTCTCAACGGATGGTGGTAACTCATGGAGTGAGGCCGTGTTGCAGGAGCCTGTAATAGATAAATCCCTAGTTCGATTTCGCTTTCCTTGGATGTGGGATGGAGCGCCAGCAACATTGATGAGTAGGGCGGTTGATTCAAGTGGTGAAGTGCAGCCTACGATGGATGCTGTTATCAAGGCTAAGAGCGCAAATACTTTCTATCACAATAACGCCATTCAACCATGGCGTGTTGCTGCTAATGGAGAAGTGACTAATGGACGCTAATAGATATACCAATATTGCCCTGCTTATAGTTACCATTGGCATGCCATTAGGCTGCACTAGTGGTTACCAAGCACATAGCCCCATAGGCCTTGGCAAGCCGATTACTGAAAATCAGATTCAGGCCTGGAATATTGACGTTGGTCCAAGTGGAGCGGGCTTACCACCCGGCTCAAGTACCGCAATTATTGGAGAAAAGTTATATCAGCAACAGTGCGCGTCCTGTCATGGAGACCAGGGACAAGGCGGAGTAGCAAATCGTCTTGTGGGTGGCGGTTCGTTGAATACAAATTCGCCCGTAAAGACCGTGGGCAGTTTTTGGCCTTACTCAACTACTATTTTTGATTATGTGAAAAGGGCGATGCCACATCAAGCGCCGCAGTCCTTAACAGATGATCAAGTTTATGCCGCTACCGCTTATATTTTGTATCTTAATAAGATAATCCCAAAAGATGCTGTGATGGATGCTAGGACACTACCTTTGGTAAAAATGCCTAATAGGGATGGATTTATTCGTATCGAGCGTTGAGTAGTTGAAAAGACATTGATGATTTAAAGACTTACGCTCATTACTTCTCTACAAATGCTCTTTCAAAGACGTAATCGCCCAACTGTCCAAGGCTCGGTGAAACTTTAAAGCCTTTGGCATCAAGCATCTCAGCAGTTTCTTTAAGCATAGACGGGCTGCCACAGATCATGGCTCGGTCCACTGCTGGATCTAATGGAGGCAAGCCAATATCCTTAAAGAGTTGGCCAGATTCAATGGCGGTGGTGAGGCGGCCAGTATGTTTGAAGGCTTCTCGAGTTACTGTTGGATAGTAGATCAGCTTTTCACGAATGATCTCGCCAATATATTCATCTTGAGTGAGTTCATTTTTGATGTATTCACCATAAGCAAGTTCGCTGACTAGACGAACACCATGAATCAGCACTACCTTTTCAAACTTATCGTAAGTCTCTGGGTCGCGAATGATGCTCATGAATGGCGCTAAACCAGTACCAGTACTAAAAAGATAAAGGTGTTTGCCAGGATTTAAGTCGTCAATCACTAAGGTGCCAACAGATTTCTCGCTAACAAGAATGGGGTCGCCCACCTGAATTTTCTGCAAACGGGATGTGAGTGGACCATCTTGAACTTTAATGCTTAAGAATTCGAGGTGCTCTTCATAGTTTGGGCTAGCAACACTATAGGCTCGCACGAGTGGCTTACCTTCAACTTCAAGACCAATCATTAAGAAGTGACCGCTACGAAACCGCAAGCCTTTATTGCGAGTGGTTGTGAAGCTAAAAAGGGTGTCATTCCAATGATGAACAGTGAGAACAGTTTCAGTGTTATATGCGGCCATAGGTGCTTATAAATAAAATGATTTGATTTAGCAATGCAATGATTAAAGTATTTCTGGCTTACCTCTAATTACTCTTCTTCGCGACGTAGGTGCGGGAACAAAATGACATCTCGAATGTTTGGTGCATCGGTGAGAAGCATGACTAAGCGATCGATGCCAATACCGCAACCACCCGTTGGGGGCATCCCGTATTCCAGTGCCCGGATAAAGTCATGATCGAAGTACATTGCCTCCTCATCGCCCGCTTCTTTTTGGGCTACTTGCTTGCGGAAACGATTGGCCTGATCTTCAGCATCATTGAGTTCTGAGAAGCCATTGGCAATTTCACGGCCGGTGATGAAGAGCTCAAAGCGCTCAGTAACGCCTGGGCGAGTATCCGACTCTCTAGCGAGTGGGCTCACTTCGATTGGGTATTCGATGATGTAGGTTGGGTCCCAGAGATGTTCTTCAGCAACCAACTCAAACAAAGCAAGTTGAAGGGCGCCGATGCCAGCGTTCTTCAGAGTTGGAGAGTCCGGATTCTCGCCGCCTTTTTTCAATTCAGCACGAATGAAATCAGTATCCTCTAATTGAGCTGCTTGGTAGCTCTTATTAGACTGTGGTCCGTACTTCAAAATTGCTTCAGTAATCGTTAAGCGTTGGAATGGCTTACTTAAATCGAGTTCACGACCTTGGTGAGTCAATACTGCTGTGCCTTGCGCATCGATTGCTGCTGCACGAATCAAGCCTTCTGTGAAATCCATTAGCCAACGGTAATCGGTATAAGCCGCATAGAACTCCATCATCGTAAATTCAGGGTTATGACGTGGGCTTACACCCTCGTTTCGGAAGTTGCGATTGATTTCAAAGACACGTTCAAAGCCACCCACTACCAAGCGTTTGAGATATAGCTCGGGTGCAATACGCAAGAACATCTGCATATCTAAAGCATTGTGGTGGGTAATAAAGGGTTTAGCTGTAGCACCACCAGGAATAGGGTGAAGCATTGGCGTTTCTACTTCCATAAAGTCTGCATCGAGCATATGGCGACGAAGAGACGCAATCGCATTACTACGCGCTTTGAAGGTGTTGCGACTTTCTGGGTTCACGATCAAATCGACATAGCGCTGACGATATTTAGTTTCAAGGTCAGAGAGGCCATGGAACTTATCTGGCAATGGGCGCAACGACTTACTCAATAAACGCAGATTGCTAGATTCAACCGAGAGCTCACCCTTATTGGTCTTAAAGAGATTACCTTCAGCAGAAATAAAGTCACCCATATCCCAATGTTTAAAGGCGCCATGGGTATCGGCGCCGCTCAGTTCATCGCTGATATAAAACTGAATCTGACCGCTACGATCTTGGATAGTTGCAAAGCTAGCTTTACCCATCACACGTTTAAGTACCATACGACCTGCCACTTTGACATGCACTTTCTTGGCAGCAAGCTCTTCTTTAGTGAGGCTATCGTAATGAGTATGAAGATCAGCAGCCAAATGCGTTGGAACAAAATCATTTGGGAAGGCAACCCCACCTTCACGGAGCTTAGCGAGTTTTTCACGGCGCTCAGCAATGATATGGTTTTCATCAACTGCTTCAGTGGCGGGGGCTTGATTCGTTTTATCGTTCATATTGGTGAGTAATTAAACGCCTTGCTTCAGGCTGGCTTCAATAAAGGCATCAAGATCCCCATCTAATACTTTTTGGGTATTTGAGATCTCAACGTTAGTACGTAAATCTTTAATGCGGCTTTGATCCAAAACGTAAGAGCGGATTTGATGGCCCCAGCCCACATCGGTTTTGTTCGCCTCTAACTTATCTTGTTCAACGCGACGCTTTTGCATTTCATGTTCGTATAAACGTGACTTTAGCATCGTCATTGCTTCAGCGCGGTTGCGGTGTTGGCTTCGGTCATTCTGACACTGCACCACAATACCTGTTGGAATATGCGTGAGGCGTACCGCAGAGTCAGTTTTATTAATGTGCTGACCACCGGCACCAGAGGCACGGTAGGTATCGGTGCGAATATCGGCAGGGTTCACTTCAATCTCAATGGAATCATCAATCTCAGGATAGACATAGATCGAAGCAAAAGAGGTATGACGACCATTAGAGGAATCAAATGGTGATTTGCGCACTAAACGATGCACACCAGTTTCAGAGCGAAGGTGGCCGTAGGCATATTCACCATCCACTTTGATGGTTGCACTTTTGATGCCAGCAACGTCGCCATCGGATTCTTCCAGAATTTCTGTTTTGTAGCCCTTGCGTTCGCAATACTTGAGATATTGACGATAGAGCATGCTTGCCCAATCACAGGCTTCTGTACCGCCTGCACCGGCTTGAATATCAATAAAGCAATTGCAAGAATCCATTTCATTATGGAACATGCGGCGAAACTCTAGGTCACCGATGATCTTGCTGTAACTTTCCACATCATGCTCAATGGCAGAGATGGTTTCGAAATCACTTTCCTCTTTAGCCATATCAAATAGCTCAAGAGCGCTTGTGATATTCGTATTTAAACTAGTCAGAGTGGCAACTACGCCATCGAGTAATTTCTTTTCTTTACCTAGTGCTTGCGCTTTTTTTTGATCATCCCAAATGGTGGGATCTTCTAGGATTGAGTTAACTTCGGTAAGACGACGTGACTTTACTTCGAAGTCAAAGATACCCCCGAAGAGCTTGCTCACGGGTGAGCAGGTCGGACAAGGTATTTGAGATGGTATTGAGTTGTTCAGCTTCCATCCCCTGATTATAAGGGGGTTATTGAGCTTGCCCTTTAGGTTCCGGTGCTCTCATCATGAGCCTCAATCATGAGTTGGATGCGGGCTTGTCCTTGATAGCGATCGGTCACCAAGCGGTAGGCCAATTTGGCTTTGGCTGGCAGGCTTTGGGTGCGGTTGAACCAAACGGCCGATACGGGCTTGTTGGTAGCAGCTGCCCCAAGGGGGCGCAGCATCAAGCGGAGATGCTTTTCTTTCATGAGGCTTTGCTGGGCAATCTCAAATTCCCCATAAAAGACCGGCTGTGGAAATCCTTGGCCCCAGATTTCTTGGGCTAACAGATCGCCAATTTCAGGGGTGAATTCTGAAGGCTGCAGAGATCCATCGTGGGGGTGTCGGCGTTCTAGGATTTCATCGGTTAACAAGTTGCCTGCCACTTCCTGAAAACAGGCATCAAACTTTTCAAAATCACTCTTGCGAATCGTTAAACCCGCGGCCATCGCATGACCACCAAATTTCAGAATAAGGTCAGGCTCACGTTTGGAAACAATATCTAAAGCATCACGTAAATGAAAGCCCGTCAATGATCTGCCGGATCCACGTAACTCTTCGCCTGTGCTGCCATCAGCGGGAGCAAAAACAATCGCAGGGCGATTAAAGCGTTCTTTTAAGCGCGATGCCACAATTCCCACAACACCTTGATGCCACTCAGGATTCCAAAGACAGATGCTATTGCGCTGCGCTATTGTTCCAGCTAATTGGTCTTCTGCAAGATGGGCAAGTGCTGCTTCTTGCATGCCGGTTTCAATCACGCGACGCTCGCGATTAATGCGATCAAGCTCTTGGGCAAGTGTCATTGCTTCATCGGTGTTATCCGTTAGGAGTAAGCGAATGCCTAAAGTCATATCTGCTAAGCGCCCGGCGGCATTGAGGCGCGGACCAATAGCAAAGCCTAAATCAAAGGTATTTGCCTTGCGTGGATCTCGACTTGCTACTTGAAACAGGGCCTGCATTCCAGGTTGAGATATTCCAGCCTGAATGCGTTTCAAGCCATTAGAAACTAGTACACGATTGTTGCGATCAAGCTGTGCTACATCAGCAACTGTACCTAGCGCAACAAGATCTAATAAGTTCTCAACTTTAGGTTGGGTCTCATGGGTAAATTTTCCACGCTGACGAAGCTCAGCACGTAATGCTACCAATAGATAGAACATCACACCAACGCCAGCAAGTGCTTTACTAGGAAAGGTGCAACCTGGTTGATTGGGGTTGACAATCGCGGTTGCTTTGGGAAGGCGATCACCAGGCAGATGATGATCCGTAATGATCACTTCCATACCCAGCTCATGAGCATGATCTACACCAGCCTCACTCGCAATACCGTTATCAACCGTAATGAGGTATTTCGGTTTGGGGGTTTGCTCGGCAGCAAGCTCAACTACTTCAGGGGTGAGGCCATAACCCATCGTGAAGCGATTGGGAACTAGAAAGTGAATGGGAGTCTCGGGGCCGCCCAGCATTCGAAATCCCCGCAAGCCAACAGCGCAAGCAGTAGCACCATCACAGTCATAGTCTGCAACGATAAGCATCGGCTCTTTGCGCTCCAAGATATCTGCTAACAAAGCTGCCGTACTGATGCAATTCTTGAGTTCTGTTGGTGAGAGTAGTTGCTTCAAGTCTAGCGAGAGTTCTTCAGGGGATTGCAGACCTCGTGCTGCATACAGTCTGGCAAGTAATGGATGAAGACCACTTTGTTCAAACCAGGTAGCGGTGCGTTCAGAGAAAGGGCGCTGAGAAAAGAGACTCATGAGGAAATGATTTCTTTCCAGGTAAGAGGCTCTGCTTTTTTCCAGAAAGCCCAAGATGTTTTAGAAATATTTCTAGCCGTGAAGACCCGCTCACGAGATTTCCCTTGTGGAAAATCAATGAGTAGCACTTCATCTAATTCTTTATTGCGCAATGCGGTAATTAATGTCGGCCATACCGAATCAGGGTTCTCTAACCAGGCAAAAGATCCTGCTGCTGGAGTATTGAATGCGCTTGAATAAGGGATATTAAAGAGCTTAGCTAATCCAGCTAGCAAGGGGTGTGAACCATAAAGATGCTTCGATTGTTGAACTACCTGTGGTGCTTGTACATCGCCCAATTTACCAATGCCGCTAATCCATAAGGAGTTGATGCTTGGCATGCCACGTTGTTCACGTTTTTCATTCACTGGGTCAATATGCCACAGCATCTGAATTTCATTTTGGAGTTTACGCCAACGCTTTGCGATACCTTCTTCATTAGTATCGCGCGGCATCCACCAATCGATATTGCGGCCATGCGCTTGCTCGATGCTATAGCTCTCTAAGTTCGTAAATGGGCCTGCTGGAACAAACCAGTAGTACTGGCCCCGGAGCACAATTGAACTTTGAAAATCTTCCTCAATGAAGGGTAGGGCAGTCTTTAGAAGTTCTGTGGATTCAGATTGTGTCAAATCGATCTGGTTTTGCCCCATCAAAATCAGGTGATCGCGCGTAGCATGAAGATGCACTGGCTGTAGGCAGGCAATGACTTCAGACGGATTCACGACTTGTGATGTTTGCCCTAAAAGTAAGACTGGAGCCAGCGGCACTAGTTTCCCTAGTAAAAAACGCTCATGAGGCAGCCCCTGAACTGGGCGTTCACCCATTGCCTGCTCGTCCTCAGAGTCAAAGGCATCCTCGCCTGATAATAGGAGGGTAAAGCGCCGTAGAGCGTTCTGAGCGCTTGGGGGGGATGTGGAATTTGCAGTCATTTCCCTGATTTTAGGTGGCATTTAGGTATTCCATCAGTTTGTCTTAGTAATTCACTAAACTGTGGCTATGTTGAGACTTCCTATCGAGCTAGAAATTGGCCTGCGCTACACCCGCTCCAAGCGTCGTAAGACGGTGGGTAAGCGTGATGGCTTTCTGTCTTTCATTTCCGGGATTTCTACCGCTGGTATTGCCCTAGGCGTTGCCTCCCTCATCGTTGTCCTCTCTGTCATGAATGGTTTTCAAAAGGAAGTTCGTGACCGTATGCTATCCGTTCTATCGCACGTCGAAATTACTGCACCAGAAGGATTGGCTAATTGGGAGCCGCTTGCTTTGAAGGTTGCAACGCAACCCCATGTAGTCGGTGTGGCACCCATGGTAAGTTCTCAAGGCTTGCTCAGTCGTGAGAATGTTATGCGTGGCGTAGCCATTCGGGGAATCTCGCCAAGCGAAGAAGGAAAAGTTTCTGATCTGCCAAAACAATTTGTTGCTGGCAGTATTGATGACCTCAAGCCGGGGGGGTTTAGTGTTGTCCTAGGCGCTCAACTTGCAGCTCTTGTTGGCGCGCATGTCGGTGATCGTGTCAATCTTATTGTTCCTGAGAGTGATTTAACGCCGGCTGGTGCAATGCCAAGAATGCGGACACTGCAAGTCGTTGGCATTGTAGATAGCGGACATTATGAGTACGACAGCTCTTTAGCAATCATGCATTGGAAAGATGCGGCTGCCTTGTTGCGTCTAAGTGATCCCTCTGGCTTGCGCGTGAAGATAGATGATATGCAGCGTGCACCTGAGGTAGCCAATCAATTGGCTGCCATAGTGCCCCAAGCAATGTGGGTAACTGATTGGTCACGTTCAAATCGTAATTGGTTTGCTGCAGTCCAAACTGAAAAGAAGATGATGTTCATCATTCTTACTTTGATTATTGCGGTAGCAGCATTTAATCTCGTGTCTACATTGGTGATGACGGTGAATGAGAAGCAAGCTGACATTGCGATTTTGAGAACGATGGGCGCGAGTCCCGGCTTGATTCAAAGAATATTTTTAATTCAGGGTCTAGCCATTGGCATCCTCGGCTCCTTAGCAGGGGTTGGTTTAGGTTTGTTGATTGCGCTCAATATTGATGTCATTGTTCCTGCTATAGAAGCGATCTTCCGAGTACGTTTCTTGCCCCGCGAAATCTACTTTATTAGTGAATTGCCTTCGGATGTCAGATTGAGTGATGTAGTCACTGTGGGCTTGATGGCATTTGGCTTATCGGTGTTAGCTACCCTCTATCCAAGTCGTCGTGCTGCCAAAGTCCAACCAGCGGAGGCACTCCGTTATGAGTAATCCAGCTAATTTAGTTCTGATGGCTAGAGGCCTCGCTAAGACCTATGGTCAGGGTCCTACAGCAGTAGAAGTGCTAAAGGCGATTGACTTAGATGTGACACCTTCAGAGAAGGTAGCTATTGTGGGCTCATCTGGCTCAGGTAAAAGTACTTTATTACATCTGTTAGGAGGCTTAGATACCCCAAGCGCAGGCTCAGTCGTTCTTGCCGGCTCAAATTTAAATCAGTTAGCTGTCAAAAAGTTAGATGAACTGCGCAATCAAAGCTTAGGCTTTATTTATCAGTTCCATCATCTCTTAGATGAATTTAGTGCAGTTGAAAACGTGGCTTTGCCTTTGCGTATTCGTGGTTTAGATAATGATGCTTCCATGGAACGTGCTAGCAAGATGCTGAAAGCAGTTGGTTTATCTGCGCGTGAATTGCATACGCCCGGCGAGTTGTCTGGTGGTGAGCGCCAACGCGTAGCGGTTGCAAGAGCTTTGGTGGGTAATCCTGCGTGTGTACTAGCAGATGAACCAACCGGTAACTTAGATACCGAAACTGCTGATGGTGTATTTGATTTAATGCTGGACATCGCTCGCGATCAGGGCACTGCCTTTGTGATTGTGACGCATGATCCAGTACGCGCCAAACGTTGCGATCGTATTTTGCATTTAGAGCGCGGAGTATTAAAGACTTTCTCGCAATGATCATGGGAGTAACACATCCCATGTGGATCGATACCCATTGCCATCTAGATGCCCCTGAGTTTGAACGTACCTTGCCCGAAGTCATTCAGTCTGCTGCCGACAAAAATGTCCAGGCAATTCTATTGCTGGCTGTCAAAGCAGGTGACTGTCAGCATGTTCGTGAACTTGCCAAAGAATATAGTCAATTAATTCCAGGCTTAGTCTATACCCTCGGTATACATCCTCTGTATACCAATCAAGCTCAAGAAGCTGATATCAATATTCTGGAACAAGAGATTTCACAATCGCTTTCTGACCCCAGATTTGTTGGTATTGGTGAGATAGGACTGGATTATTTTGTGGAAGGCTTAGATCCACATAAGCAAGAGTATTTTTTCAATGCGCAGTTAGATTTAGCGCAAAAGTTTCAGTTGCCAGTCATTTTGCATGTGCGCAGATCTCAAGATGCCATTCTGAAGGCTTTGCGTCGTCGCAAAATTCCAGGGGGAATTGCACATGCATTTAATGGCAGCTTTCAGCAGGCAGAGCAGTTTATTGAATTGGGTTTTAAGTTAGGATTTGGTGGCGCCGCTACTTATGAGCGTGCACTACAAATTCGTAGACTCTTAACGGAACTCCCAATCGATAGTATCGTTACCGAAACTGATGCGCCTGATATTCCACCGGCATGGTTGAGGGAGGAGGGGATTGCATTTAATGAGCCTGCCATCTTGCCGCGTATCGCCAGAACTTTGGCATCTGTTCGCGGCGTGAATGAGGCTGACTTTGCTTCGGCTGTATGGCGTAATGCCATGCAGGTATTGCCCCGTTGGTCAGCGCTCTGCGCGGATCTCTCAAACTCCAAACTAGCTTCCTAAGCTCTTGCGCTTTGCTATTGCGGCGTTCATCGCCGGGGGATCATTCCTATTCTTTTTGCCAGAGTTGCCGCTGTATTGGATGTCAGGATGTTTTCTGCTCGGCATTATTTTTTTATTCTTGGCCTATTTTGGAAAACCGCTGAGTCATCTTCGTAAATTAGCCATTTTTGCTTTTATATTCATACTGGGCTTTGCTTGGAATGCCCGCTATGCTGAGAATCGATTGCACAATGTCCTTTCTCCAGAAATGGAAGGTCAAGAATTAACAATAGAAGGGCGCGTTGCTGCACTACCTCAAGGGAACTCAGAAGGCGCTAAGTTTGCATTTGAAATAGACGACACCACAGGCACGCTTCCTCATCGAATCTATTTAAGTTGGCAGCCCGCCTGGAGAAATCCGCAGGCAATCCCTGAGATTGTTCCAGGTCAACGCTGGGAGCTAAAAGTAAAACTTAAGCGCCCTTATGGATCTCTCAATCCCTATACCTTTGATTTTGAGCGATGGTCATTTCATCGGGATTTTGGGGCCAGTGGCTCAGTAAGGTCTGGAGAGCTCTTACTCTCAAGAGATATTGGTCTCACAGAATTTGAGTTGCGCATGGAATTAGCACGTTGGAAGTTGCGCAAAAAGATTCAATCTATGCTGCCAGCAGATGCCCGCTATGCCGGTGTGATGATTGCCTTGGTAATGGGTGATCAAAATGCGATTGAACAGGATGACTGGCAGGTATTTAATGCTACTGGTATTGGCCATTTAATTTCTATATCAGGACTACATGTGACGATGTTGGCTGGCGTTGGCGCATCTATCGCAGCCTTTATTTGGCGACGCCGGTCTTGGCCTATATTAATCCCTGTTGGCAAGGTTGCTGCAATCGCTGGATTTATAACGGCATTTATTTACGCATGGTTGGCGGGCTTTCAGATACCTGCGCAAAGAACAATGTATATGGTCGGTGTAGTGGCATATGCGCTATGGGCTGGCAGAAATCCGAGGTCCTTTGATATTTGGTGGTGGGCATTGGCGTTTGTTTTGCTGATTGATCCAATGGCACCATATACCCCAGGATTTTGGTTATCGTTTGGTGCGGTTGCTGCCATCCTATTCGCGATGGGAAATTCATCAGGCTTGCTAGGCATCCCTACTGGAAAAGAGCTGGAGGTTCATTGGACAAAGCGCTTGATGCAAGCCTTACGCGAGGCCTGTCGAGTACAAGCAGTTGTGACTATTGCATTACTTCCATTGACTTTATATTGGTTCTATCAGATATCGGTAGTCTCCCCATTGGCTAATGCCTTTGCCATTCCCTTGGTTAGTTATATTGTTACGCCCTTAGCGATAGCTGGAGCATTGTTACCAGAATTTATTGGGAAGTGGCTTGTATTGCTAGCCCATATTGCAATGGAATATTTGGCAATCGTACTAGATTGGATGGCTAACTGGAATTGGTCAGTAGTATGGGCGTCCCAGCCAGAGTGGTGGACCTTAATTTTATCTAGTGCTGGAATTATTTATGCCATTCGCCCAGGAAGTTTGATCGATGACTGGAGAAGGCGTGCTTTAGCTTTAACTCTATCTATTCCTTTATTCATTCCGCTACTTAGCTTTTCTAATCCAACTGCCTTAGCTGTGGGTGAATTTAGAGCAACCGTTCTAGACATTGGCCAAGGTACGTCAGTCTTGCTTGAGACAGCAAATAAGAAATTACTCTATGACACTGGACCCATTCAAGGAAAGAAAGATGATGCAGGGCAGCGCGTGATTCTGCCTTACTTGCGCGGTAGAGGTATTGATCAAATAGATCGCATGGTAATTAGTCACAGTGATAGCGATCATGTGGGCGGCGCTGCTACGCTACTAAAGCAAATTCACTTTGATTCTATGATGGGCTCATTGCCCAGTAATAATCCTTTGCTCCAAAACCTTCAAGCTAGAAAAGTTCGAAGCATCCCTTGTCGATTTGGGCAGCGTTGGATTTGGGATGGGGTTGAATTCATAGTGTGGCACCCAAGCGAAGATACGCTTTTTGAGGATCAATATTCTAGGAAGCCAAATGAAATGAGTTGCGTGCTGGAGGTTCGTAACCAGAATGCTTCTTTCTGGTTAACTGGTGATGTAGAAAAGCAAGGTGAGGCTGAGATAGTAGAGCGGCTTAATCACTCAAGACTTGCAGAGATAGCCGATAAGCAACTTATTTTCATGGCACCACACCATGGCAGTAAAACTTCTTCATCTCTCAACTTGTTGAAGAGTTTGAAGCCTGATCAGGCTTTTGCACAAAATGGCTACCGTAATCGCTATGGCCACCCACACCCTACTGTGAGTGCGCGCTACCGAGATTTAAATATTCCGTTTTATCAAACGCCTATAACGGGTGCCCAAATCTGGACAATCAAAAACTTTACTAAGCCTTCGACACAATTCTGGCGGCATGATATAAATCGTCTATGGCATAGGAGTATTAAAGAATAATCCTTAAGCTCTAAGTTAATTTAGGAAAAAAGGTGATGAATATGAATAAGCTATTTGCATTATGTTCTTTAGTGGCCATCACGGCGGTGGGTTGCGCTGGTGCCGATGTCCGCCCAATTGTGGACATGAAGGGCGTTAATGAGGCCGCATATGAGAAGGATTTGCAAGAGTGTCAGGTATACGCCAAAGAGCAGTCTGGCATGGGTGAGACTGCCGCAAAAGGTGCCGGTGCAGGAGCCCTAGTTGGTGGCTTGCTTGGACTCGTTACGGGCGGTAATAAGACCGGTATCGTTCAAGCGGCTGGTGCTGGTGCAGTAATTGGTGGAGCTGGCGGTGCATTTAGTGGTAACCAAGCCCAAGAGGCTGTTGTCAAGCGCTGTTTGGGTGGCAGAGGTTATCGGGTTCTGAATTAAGCCTTTAATATAGGGCGAGGCTACAGTTGCTTAATAGTATGATTTCGGGACTTAAGGGGATTTAGATATGTACAGAATTGTTGTTTTACTCATAGTTAGCCTTGGCTTAATAGCATGTAGAAGTAACGATAGAGTTGTTAGTGCTTGGGAAATTAACGATGTCTATCGCTCCACCATCATTAGCACTAATTCCAGTACTGGCGGAAAGACATATCAAGGCCCCCCAATCAATACGATGGATGCTGCAAATACTTTTGAGATGTTTAGTCTCAGGGCAGAGAAAAGTACTCAGGGTGTTAACTCATACGAACTCCTTGTTCATCTGACTTATTTCGCTCCTTGGCGTTATTACGAATCAGCTAACTTACTGAATAAACCTGCTACTACTTTTAAAGTGTTATCGCGAGAAGCTGGCGTCTGCGAGGCCCAAGGTTGTGTATTTAAAGAGTTGATGGCCATTCAATTGACCGATGCTTTTTTGCGGGAACAAATGAATAAGGGATTTCAGGTGACGATTTCTTCAAAAACTGGGGTGAGCAGCGATTTGTTTGTGCCACCTCAGTACCTTCAGGGCTACTTAAAAGCAGTTGACGGACCAAAGAACTAGGTTCTTAAGTAGCTTCTCAGGATTTAGCTACAAGCTAAAAAGAAAAAAGCCCTTAAAAATTAAGGGCTTAGTACTGAATTACTGGTTGCGGGGGCAGGATTTGAACCTACGACCTTCGGGTTATGAGCCCGACGAGCTGCCAGACTGCTCCACCCCGCGTCTGAGACTTAGATTCTAGCATTTTTTGGGGGTCCCTGTCGAGGTTTTCCTGCAATTGAAATATAAAAAAGCGGTTTTTTAGGGTTGAACTCATCATTTAAGGGGCGTCCATAAGGAGTAATATATTGCGACACAACATTGCAATAAGGCCCCTTAATGTCAGTTAGCAATCCCGAGTTCTCTGAATCATCCTTGCTAAGGCCTGTAGAGATCTCGCGCGGAGATCATCCGCACAAAAAAGGCGCTTCAGTAGCTTTGATGTTTGCGGCTATTGGCGTGGTGTTTGGCGACATCGGCACTAGCCCCTTATATGCATTAAAAGAATGTTTTAGTGCGGAGCACGGTATTCCATTTTCTACTGATGCTGTTTACGGCGTTATTTCAATGGTGTTCTGGGCTTTCGCAATTGTGGTTTCCTTGAAATATGTTTTGTTTGTGATGCGTGCAAATAATCATGGTGAGGGAGGCATCTTGGCTCTGATGGCTCTAGCTCTGAGAACTGCACCATCAGGCTCTAAGCGTTCGCTTCTGATCATCATGGCCGGCGTTTTTGGGGCCTGTATGTTTTATGGCGATGCCATCATCACTCCAGCTATTTCAGTGCTCTCTGCAGTTGAAGGTTTAGAAGTGATTTCACCTGACCTGACACGTTTTGTTATGCCGATTACGATCTTTATTTTGGTCGTACTATTTTTTATTCAAAAAATAGGAACCGATGTTGTTGGTAAACTTTTCGGACCCATCATGATGCTCTGGTTCATTGTTATCGGTTTAATGGGTGTCTACCAGGTCATTGAGAACCCTGCGATTTTTGCTGCTGTAAATCCACTCTTCGCCATTCGCTTTTTGATTGAACATTCCTTGCAGGGCTTCATTGTTTTAGGCGCCGTCTTCCTAGTGCTAACTGGTGCTGAAGCTTTGTATGCTGATATGGGGCATTTTGGATTGAAGCCTATCCGCATGGGTTGGTTCTTTATTGTGATGCCTTGTTTGCTACTGAATTACTTTGGTCAAGGCGCCATGTTTTTAAATAATCCAGAAACCATTAGTAATCCATTTTTCCTAATGGTTCCCGAAGGCTTTGTTTTCCCATTAGTTATTTTGGCAACCTCTGCAACAGTGATTGCATCACAAGCGGTTATATCTGGCGCCTTTTCAATGACAAGTCAGGCAATCTTGCTAGGCTTTGTTCCGCGCATGAAAGTGCGTCATACGTCTGATCGTGAGATTGGACAAATTTATATGCCGCTCGTTAATTGGGCCTTATTGGTCTTGGTAATTGTTGTTGTTTTGGCGTTTAAGAAGTCCGAGAACTTAGCTGCTGCTTATGGCATTGCAGTAACTACCACAATGATTATTACAACTTTTCTAGCTGCAATTGTGATGCGTGTTGTTTGGCGCTGGAATACCGTATTAGTCACTCTAGTTATTGGCGCCTTCTTGGCTGTAGACCTGGCCTTTTTAACCGCTAACCTGCTCAAGATTATGGAGGGCGGATGGTTCCCGCTGCTTTTAGGTGCCGTCTGCTTTATGTTCTTGATGACTTGGTATCAGGGCCGTAAGATGTTGCGTCAGAATGCCATGAGTAATGGCATTGAACTCAAAGGCTTTATTGACGTCTTGATGATGCATCCACCCCATCGTGTTGAGGGAACGGCAATCTTCCTAACAGCACACGTTGACTATGTGCCAGTTTCTTTTATGCACAACTTGAAGCATAACCACGTCCTTCATGAAAGAGTCTTTTTCTTGAAGGTAAGCATTTGGGATGTGCCCTATGTAAAAGATGAAGAACGCATCACTTTGCGTGATCTCGGAAATGGTATCTATGTTGTAAGAGCTGTTTATGGTTTTAACGAAACTCCAGATATGGGACAGATTATTGAGTTGATTGAAAAATCATCCAGCCTCAAGTTTGACTTAATGAGCACCTCATTCTTCTTGTCACGGGACACAATTGTTTCAACAGAAATTCCAGGTATGGCTCTATGGCGCGAGCGTTTATTTTGTTGGATGTATCAAAATGCCGGTCGTCAATCAGATTTCTTCAAGATTCCTGCAAATCGTTTGGTTGAAATGGGCGCGAAGGTGGAAATTTGAGTAGCTTTGTTCTTCGCTCAACAATATTCCTCGGAATTTTTGCAGTAGCTTGCTCTTTTAGTAGCTTGGCCTTGGCGACTCCCGCTGAAGAGGCTGAGCTTGCCCAGCTAGATAAGATTGAGCAAGAGCTTGAATTGCAGCGCGAGTGGGCGAAGTATCGCTGGGGCAAGGCTCAATCGGACTGCTATCAAAAGTATTGGGTGAATTACTGTATTAGTAGCGCTAGATCGCAATACCGAAAAGAGATCGACCCTATTACGCAGCAAGAGATTGCACTTCATGAAGAACAGCGAAAATTACGTAAGAGCCTAAAAGATCAAGAAGATCTTAAGCGTGCTGCTGAGCGTGCTTCGCCTGTAAAAGCTGCTGAGCGCGCTGATAATCAGAGGGAGTTTGAAGAAAAACAAAAAGCAGCTGCAGTCAGGGCAGCAGATTTAGAGCAGCGCCGCAAAGATGCTCCTAAGCGTGCAAGGGAAAATAAATCCGGCACACTACTTGATTGATGCCCAATTCAATATTTTTTTAACTTTATTTCTAGGTAACTCTTGGCCAAAGTCAAAACGGTTTATATCTGCCAATCTTGTGGTGGCAGCTCTGCCAAGTGGCAGGGGCAGTGCCCATCTTGTCAAGAGTGGAACACATTGGAAGAGGGTCTACCTGAGAGCACAGCAAATTCTCGTTTTCAGGGCTTAGCGCAATCTTTACCCAGGCAAAAGTTGTCAGCAATTACTGCAGAGGATTTACCAAGATTTAGTACCGGCGTTGAAGAGTTTGATCGCGTTTTAGGTGGTGGCTTGGTTCCAGGTGGTGTAGTTCTCCTGGGAGGTGATCCTGGAATTGGTAAGTCGACATTGTTGTTACAAGCCTTGGCTGAGATGAGTGCTGCTGGTATGAATGTGCTCTACAGTAGTGGTGAAGAATCAGCAGCCCAAATTGCCTTAAGGGCAAAACGCATTGCATTAGATGCGCCCCAACTAGAGGTCTTAGCGGAAATTCAGTTGGAGAAACTGATTTCGATTATGGATACCGTCAAGCCACAAGTATTGGTGGTGGACTCTATTCAAACCTTGTACTCCGAAGTGCTGAGCTCTGCTCCTGGATCAGTAGCACAAGTGCGTGAGTGTGCTGCGCAATTAACCAGAGCTGCTAAATCGAGTGGCATCTGTGTATTGATGGTGGGCCATGTTACTAAAGATGGTCACCTCGCTGGACCCAGAGTCTTAGAGCATATTGTGGATACTGTTTTGTATTTTGAAGGCGACACCCATTCTTCATTCCGCTTAGTGCGCTCGATTAAGAATCGCTTTGGCGCTGTGAATGAGCTCGGTGTATTCGCGATGACCGAAAAAGGTCTACGTGGTGTCACTAATCCTTCGGCAATTTTCTTGTCACAGCATGAGCAAATGGTGCCAGGCGCTTGTGTACTAGTAACCCAAGAAGGTAGTCGTCCTCTATTAGTGGAAATTCAGGCGCTAGTAGATACTGCGCACGTTCCTAACCCACGGCGTTTGGCTGTTGGTCTAGAGCAGGCCCGCTTAGCAATGCTCTTAGCAGTTTTAAATCGTCATGCAGGCATTGCTTGCTTTGATCAAGACGTGTTCTTAAATGCGGTGGGAGGCGTCAAAATCTCTGAACCTGCAGCTGACTTGGCAGTGCTGTTAGCAATTCAATCGTCGATTCGCAATCGCGCTCTACCTAAAGAGCTCATCGTATTTGGTGAGGTTGGCTTGGCAGGGGAAATTCGTCCATGCCCACGTGGCCAAGAGCGTTTAAAGGAAGCAGCTAAGCTGGGCTTCACAGTAGCCATTATTCCGAAGGCGAATATGCCTAAGACAAAGATTCCTGGATTGAAAATCATTCCAGTTGAGCGCATTGATCAGGCGATTTCTGCTGCCGCAGAATTAAGCTAGGATTTCTAACGCAGGTCTTCTGCTTGTATGAGAAGTACTTGCTCTTCGCCAGCTGACACTTCCATCCAGATCGCCGGAATTTGCGGGAAGGCTTTTTTAAAGTTTGCATACTCATTGCCAATCTCAATCAGAATGGCACCACGCTCAGATAAGTAATCGGGTGCGTGCACAATAATTCTTCTGATTAAATCCATGCCATCATCCCCGCCTGCTAATGCCAATGCTGGCTCAGCATGATATTCAGCGGGAAGTGTATTCATTGAATGGGCGTTTACATAGGGCGGGTTGCAAATAATGAGGTCGAATACATTGTCTTCATTGGGCTCGGGCAACGCATTCCATAAATCACCGTCTAATAACTCCACCTGAGAGTTCAAGCCATGGCGATCGACATTCCGCGCGGCAACAGATAAAGCCGGCATACTGATATCGCAAGCACTCACATGAATATCAGGACAAGACAGCGCTAAGAGAATTGCTAGAGAGCCATTTCCAGTGCATAAATCAAGTGCCTTACCACCTGCAGGTAACCACGGCTCTAGAGAACCATCGACAATCAGCTCGGCAATCCATGAGCGGGGAACAATACTTTGTTCGTTACAGAAAAAAGGGACGCCCATCAGCCATGCTTCGCCCAGGATGTAGGCAAGTGGTTTGCGGGTAGCAATTCTTTCTTCAGCAATCAGGACGGCTTTTTTCTCTTGCTCGGCTGTAATGGAATCTTCTAAATGATCAAGCGCTTCAGTTGGGCTTAAATCAATTTGCTTGCTGACAAGCCAGAGTGCTTCACTTTGCGCATCAATTGCGCCATGCCCATAATGCAAGTTTGCTACTTCTAGTTTTTGTGCAATCTGATTGATGCACTGATTAACTGTTGGTAACTGCAAAGGCTCAGGGTCCATGATGGATCGGGTTCAATTAGAAAATTGATTCGCAATTAAGCAATGAGTTGCTCAAGTGTTTTGCGATAAATATTTTTCAAGGGCTCTACATCATCAATGATGACGCACTCATTGATTTTGTGGCTAGTGGCATTGAGGGGGCCAAACTCTACAACCTCTTTGCAAATCTTCGCAATGAAGCGTCCGTCACTAGTGCCACCAGTAGTAGATAGCTCTGTATCTACTTTAGTTTCTGCTTTGATGGCCTTACGCAATGCACTTGCTAAGTCGCCATCACCTGTAATAAACGGACTGCCGCCTAATACCCAATCAATTTCGAAATCAAGGCCAGCATTATTCAAAATCGTTTCAAGACGCTCACGCAATTGCTCTGGCTTGCTCTCAGTAGAGAAGCGGAAATTAAAATCAATTACTAATTCACCAGGAATCACATTGTTTGCACCAGTGCCGGCATGAATATTGGAGATCTGAAAGCTAGTAGGCTGAAAATATTGATTGCCTTTATCCCACTCGGTTTCTACTAAGGCCGAGATGGCAGGTGCCGATAGATGAATTGGATTCTTGCCCAAGTGCGGGTAGGCAATATGAGCCTGAATGCCTTTAATTTTCAACTTGCCAGATAGAGAACCGCGACGACCATTTTTAATCATGTCACCAAGTTGCTCTACAGAGGTAGGTTCGCCAATGACGCAATAGTCTAGGCGTTGCCCCTGTTTTTGCAAACGCTCGCACATAATCACAGTTCCATCGTTCGCAGGACCCTCTTCATCACTGGTGATTAAGAAAGCAATAGTGCCGTGATGATCGGGGTGTGCGGTGACAAACTCTTCGGTTGCCACTACAAAACCAGCAAGAGAGGTTTTCATATCAGCTGCTCCACGACCATAGAGCATGCCATCACGAATCGTGGGAGTAAATGGATTGCTATCCCACTTTTCTAATGGCCCAGTTGGTACAACATCCGTATGACCAGCAAACATCAATACTTTGCCTTGGTCACCAGACTTACCTTTTTTAATTGCCCAGAGATTGGTTACTTGAAAGTTCTCGGGGCCACTCACAACACTCTCAGTATGAAAGCCAAGAGCTTGTAGGCGATGAGCGATTAATTCTTGGCAACCACCATCAGCCGGAGTAACGGAATGGCAAGCAATCAGAGCTTCTGTTAGCTCAAGGGTAGCGCTCATTAAATTTAGTCGCGGAGTAATTCGTTAATGGCAGTCTTCGCTCTGGTTTGCGCATCCACCTTCTTCACGATGACGGCAGCATATAAGCTGTATTTGCCACAAGCTGAAGGCAGTGATCCTGGAACTACTACAGAGCCTGCTGGAACTCGGCCGTAGTGAACTTCGCCCGTTTCACGGTCATAAATCTTGGTGCTTTGACCCAGGTAGACGCCCATGGAAAGAACGGAGTTTTCTTCGATGACTACGCCCTCAACTACTTCTGAGCGAGCGCCGATAAAGCAGTTGTCTTCAATAATGACTGGACCAGCCTGGATGGGTTCCAAAACGCCGCCGATACCAACGCCACCAGAAAGGTGAACGTTTTTACCAATTTGAGCGCAAGAGCCTACGGTTGCCCAGGTATCAACCATGGTGCCTTCTCCGACATAAGCACCAATATTGACGTAGGAAGGCATTAGAACCGCATTTTTGCCAATAAATGAGCCGCGACGGGCTATTGCAGGGGGGACAACCCGAAAGCCGCCAGCAGCAAAATCGGCTGCAGTGTAGTTCTGGAATTTGCTGGGTACTTTGTCATAGAACTGGGTATAGCCACCAGCGCCCATGGGTACGTTGTCCTCTAGGCGAAAAGAGAGCAAAACGGCCTTCTTAACCCACTGATTGACATCCCATTTGCCAACGCTACGGCGTTCAGCAACGCGAATAGTGCCCGCGTTAAGGCCTTCTAAGACCGCATTTACGGCATTACGGACATCCCCTGGAGCGGTATCTGGGGAGAGGTTTGCGCGGTTTTCCCAGGCTTGTTCAATGATGTTTTGTGGTGATTGGCTCATGCTTTTTAGTTAACTATCAGATTGTTAAGGGGTTTTGTCCCTGGAGGTAGATTTATCATTATATCGATGGGCAGAAAACGCGTCTAAGTAGTCCCAAGCTTGCTATCATCTTCCCACTTTAGCTTTAATTAAGTACCCCTTATTTAACCCTCTTTTT
>CANFRA010000002.1 GCA_947449305.1 Burkholderiaceae bacterium | reverse complement strand
CTTCTGCTTATGCTGGTGGTGGTGCTACCTTTGCTACCAATGGATTGCAAGTTAGTCCCTGGTTATATAACGCAGGCCTAGGTATCACAGGGCAACTTGAGAAGAACCTCCAACTGAACGTGCGTTATGACAATGTCTTCTCCCCAACGGGTTACATGAACCAGATGGTCAGTGCCAAACTCAAGATGGCGTTGTAAGAGCAAGCCTAGATATACAAGAACCACCTGAGGGTGGTTTTTTGTTGTCTGACGGCTAGAAGTCGCACGTTCGAATCGTGCTGGGCAGGCCCAAATGCCTGACTGGCCGATGAGATAGTGCCAAATCCTGAACAAGCTCGACTATCTTGACGTCTCAAGCAAAATTAGTTTGCCGCGTAACACTTTTTACCCACTGCGTTTTATTGTTTGAGCACTTTCAAGCACCGTTTGGCGTAGCCATTTATGCCCTGCATCATTTTGATTTCGCTCATGCCAATAAGCAGAGTAATGAATGCGTGGTAAGCGTATTGGGGGCTCTAGGATCTGCAAAGGTAATTTTTCAGCTAGCGATATCGCTAAACTCTGAGGGAGAGACGCGATGATATCAGTATTGATAAGGGATGATGGTACCGTCATAAAGTTTTGTACTTGGAAAGTCATTACTAATTCTTTGCCGATTTTGGCAATAGCTTCATCAATTACAAAGTTTGTCGTCTTGCTACCTTCTCCATAGGTCCTCGCATGAGGCAAGCTTAAAAAATTTCTTAAAGTTAATTGCCCCTTAATCGACGGATGATCTTTATCCGCTATGTATACCAGCCGATCTTGAAATAATGTCAATGAGCGCAATGATGACGCAGGCTTTAGTAACCAGGCAATTCGTAGATCTATTTCCCCGGACTCAAGCAATTCTGAGGCTCTTTCTGGATTCGGCGCGCGGATTTCAATACGAATATTCGGGGCTACTGAGCGAATTTTGCGCAGCATGACTGGCACCAACATTTGCTCTGCATGTTCTGGTGCTGTGATCACAAAATTCCGACTCGAGGTTTTGTAATCAAAATTTGTAGGGTTATTAATGACATCTTGATAGCTATTTAGTAAACGCTCCACCTTAATTTCTAATTCAAGCGCTCTTGGCGTTGGGATCATCCCATTTTTTGATCGAATGAGTAGAGGATCTCCAAAGAGCTCCCGAAGTTTATTCAGGCTATGGCTGGTATTTGGTTGACTGCTCTCTAGCTCTTCAGCAGCCCGAGATACATTCTTGACCCGCATTAGGGTCAAGAATGTACGTAGTAGTTTGATGTCTATATTATTCATTATTTGAATAGTTATTATTCAGTTTATCGTATTGTTTAATCCCATGGCAAATACCACAATGAATTGTTAATTAAAGGGGGCAAAACGATGGAAATCAGCAAAATATTGAGTTTCTCTCTGAAGACCTGCTTGGGTTTTTGTTTTGCAGTATCAACAGCTTTTGCAGAGTACCCAGATAAGCCAATTAAGATGATCGTCCCTTATCCGGCTGGTGGTGGCACCGATAACGTTGCTCGTGTTTTTGCAAAATATCTCAGCGAGCGCATTAAACAACCCATTACGGTTGAAAATCGTGGCGGCGCAAGTGGAATGGTTGGGACTGAATTTGTAGCGCGTGCTGCACCGGATGGCTACACCATGGAATACACCGTCGGCGATACTCATTCTGTAATACCTCATCTATTTCCAAAAGTTCGCTATGACCCATTGAAGGATTTTGTCCCTGTAGTAGTTGTGGGAAGTATGCCAAATGCCTTAGTTGTCAATACCAGCAAAGTATCAGCCACTAATCTGAGTGAATTTATTCAAACTGCTAAAGCTAATCCTGGGAAATATTCCTATTCAACATGGGGCGTGGGTAGCGGTGCTCATATTCGTACAGAGGCATTTAATGAGAAGACTGATCTCAAAATGTTACATGTCCCATACCAAGGCTCAGGCCCTTCCTTTGCAGCAGTTTTGGGTGGTCAGGTTGACGTGACAATGGTTCCTCTGAGCATGGCTACGGGTCATGAGAAGGGTGGGGCTGTCCGTATCTTGGGCGTTGATACTACCTCGCGAGTAACTGACTCGCCTGATGTACCTACATTTACAGAGCAAGGAGTTCCGATTACTTTGGCGTTTTGGCAAGGCATATTGCTTCCAGCCAAAACTCCTAGACCCATTATTAATTATCTAAATCGTGAAGCAAATGCGGTTTTAAATGATCCTGAGGCACGTGCATCGCTCATTAAAGCAGGCGTAATTCCTAGGGCAAATGGTATGAGTGTCAAAGAGCTTGATGCCTATATGCAAAATGAATTCAATCGTTGGGGCCAGGTCATTAAAACAACGAATATTAAAGTTGATCAATAGACATCGATTGGAAAAAATGAGTTCTCTAAATACATTAACAAACCCAGAAAGTTTGGGATTTGATCCAATTGCATTGAACCGCATACAAGATCGCATTAAAACAGACATTAATGCTGAAAAATATGATGGCGGACGTTTTCTGATGGCTCGTCGTGGAAAGTTGGTGCTAGATTTAACGCTGGGTTATCAAGAGCGTGATTCCAAGCGACCCATGCGTGAGGATGCAATCTTTAGCATTATGTCCATTTCGAAGGCATTAACTGCTACTGGGTTATTAAGGTGTATTGAACGGGGAGAAGTGAGCATGCTCACTCCTGTACATCACATCATCCCTGAATTTGCAAAGCGCGGTAAAGAGCGGGTTACTGTGGGCCATATTCTGACTCATACCGCTGGACTAGGCATGGCCCCTGCACCTATTCCTGTTCCAGATTTGATGGTCTTAGAGAAAAGCGTGGCTGCAATTTGCGAAATGCCATTAGAAACACCTCCTGGTGAGATAGTGAGCTATAGCGCAATGACTGGCTACACTATTTTGGCTGAGGTGATTCGCCGTTTGGACGCAAAGAAAAGATCGTTTAGGGCCATCATGGCAGAAGATGTATTTGAGCCATTAAAAATGAAAGATACATCTTTTGGTATCAAAAAAGAACTTTCAGAAAGAAGAGTTCCAGTTGCAGTCCGAGATTTTGATTCTCCTGAATTAAACCATCAATATTTAATGACCAGAGATAAATCGATTACTGAAACTACTGAGCTTGCAGCAGGGGGTGGCGGATTTGCAAGTGCCCAAGATATTTTAAGATTCGCTGAGGCTCTACGTTTAGGTGGCGCATTAGAAGGTGGACGAGTTTTATCTCCAGCGATGGTTCAGCTCATGACCTCTAACCATACTGGTCTTAGGCCAAATAGCATGATGAATAACTCACGTGCCTTGCATGGCTTAGCTCCTTTTCCCGCGTACCTTGGCCTTGGGCTCTTTTTACGTGGTGAGGGAGTCTTCCCAAGTCATATTCCGACGCTAGCTTCTGCTGAAACCTTCGGTAGCTGGGGGCTTGGTTCTATGGGATTCTGGGTTGACCCGCAAAGAGAAATCACATTTGTTTCCTTAACCTCCGGGATTATGGAACGTATTCGTAGTCATATGCGCTTTCAGATGCTCGGCGATATGGCGCTTTCATCTTTAATTGATTAACCGAGATAGAACATGACCGAAGAATGCATAACTATTTTTAAGGGTGATACCAGCTGCTTAAAAAATAGAATTCCCATGGTAGATCGTCTATCTAAAGAGTTCTATGAGCAAGAAGTAAAAGATATCTTCGCTAAATCATGGCTCATTATTGGCGACTCAAAAGAGTTAGCAAATAAAGGCGATTATTTTGTTACAGACGTACCACCCCTCAAAGCATCGCTCATTGTCACAAGAGGAGAAGACGATAAGGTACGGGTATTTCGTAATATCTGCAGGCATCGTGGTGATAAGTTGATTCATGATGCTTCTGGGTGTGCCAAGTTCTTCACCTGCAAGTTTCATGCATGGAACTACTCGAATACCGGCAAACTAGTTGGTGTTACAGATCAGGGTCAATTCAAAGATTTGAGTAAAGAAAACTTAGGCCTAATTGAGATTCATTCAGAGGTATGGGAGGACATTGTCTTTGTTAACTTTCAAGAGCAACCTGAACAAACTTTGAAAGAGTGGTTAGGCGATATCTATAACCAATACACCGGCTTCTCGGCGAACCGCGTTAAGGTAGCCGACCATCGCGTAGTTGTGAACACCAATTGGAACTTGGCCGTCAACGCATTTTGTGAGGGCTATCATAATTTGTTTATACATAAAAATACTGTTCCTGACTATCAGGGCAGTCCAACCAATCCTCATCGGCATAGACCTTATCTAGAAGTTGGTGAGCATTTTGGTCGATATTCTGCGCCGGGCAATCCTAATCACAAGCCTACTCCTGCAGAAGGTATTTTTTATCAGCATTCCCGTCCTATGTTTCCCTCTTTTGCCCATTTTGATATGGATGCGCTTCCAATTGGCGTTAATCCTTCTCGCTTTAAACAGTGGGCTTTTGACATAGTTCATCTCTTTCCCAATACCGTTATTGGGCCTCAAGCTAATACAAACTCCATCATGATGTTCTGGCCAATCTCTCATGAGAAAACGGATATTCGGGTTATGCGTTTTAGTTATAAAACAGATAAGCCCTCTGATCGTATTGCTCAGGCTCATTCCTTGGTCAGAAATCGTGAGGTGCTAAGGGAGGATTTGGCAACAATGGAAACCCAATTTCAGAGCATTATTAGTAATGGATTGCCATTCATGCATCTTTCAGAGCAAGAGCAGTTACTCCAAAATCATTATCGTGCCGCTGACGATATGCTCAAAAGGTAAGGATGATTGTCATGTCGAAAAAACAATTACCACACGAATTTTCAGATTTAGAGGTTTGGGTTCAGGATTGGGCTCTAACCAGCGAGGCAGCTCGCTATCAAAAACTACACACAGTAACCCTTGAGCAACTTAAGCCATTTTATGAAGCGATGCTACCCCGAATTGATACTGTACTGACTTATTTGGATCAATATACGATCTCTAAATTACCAGCCGATGCTCTTGTTTTATATAACCTAGCAATGACTTTTGCTGAGACCGCTCATCCTTTAGACCTAAATTGGAAAGATGTTGATTTTCCAGACGCCTATCCTTGGCAAGGATTTGAATTTAGAACGGTTAGTGCCACTGGTTAATGGTTTGTCATTACTAATCTTTATCAACCGAACATTTTAGAAAGTTCAATATGAGTAAAAGTATTTTTGTATTTGCTAGCTTTTATCCAAAAGCTAATCTCGAGAGCCAAGTTCAAGAAATCTTAAAGGGAATGGTCGATCCTACCAGAGCTGAGCCCGGATGCCTACGATATGACTTATATACCTCAACTAAAGATGGCGTTTCATTTCATTTGTTTGAGAACTATGCAGATGCCGCCGCTCTTGACTTTCACCGCCAAACCGCTCACTACAAAAACTATCGAGCAGTCATAGAATCTCTTTTAGATAAACCAATTGGTGTTGTAGTGATGGATCCAATTAATGCCCTGAAATAGGCATTAATCATAAGTATTTGAGTGCGAGATATTTGCTTCGACCTTAGCTGAGTTAAATCTTGAGGAAGAGAGTGCCGTATCTGTTGATGGAGCTCTTAAGCCTGGAGCAATTAGCCATGTCAAAAATCTCTATATTGGCCAGCTAGAGGCGAATTACGGTAGAGAAACTCACGCAAGCAGTATTTAGTAGGCAAAGGAATTCTGATACGCTTCACGTTGCGTCAGCGTTCCAATTTTGTCGGTTTAAGCACCTAATTTCAATACTTTCTATTCTCTGGAGCTAAATATGAGAAAACTACTTTCCTCATTAATCGTTGGCTTTACCTTGAGTTTTTCTTTTGGTACAGCTAATGCCAATCCATCTATGCCGCCTTTTTATGCCGATGTTATGAAAATGGCATCTGAAGGTAAATTAGGTCAGATCATTAAACAAGAAAAGATCAGCACCCCAATCAAAGGTGCGCAAGCGTGGCGCATTGCATATATCTCCTCAGACATTGCTGAGCGCCTCACGATTTCAACGGGTTTAGTTGTCGCTCCGGTTGGCGCAGTCCCCAAAGAGGGTAGACCCGTTCTTGCATGGGCACATGGCACGACAGGAACTGCACAAAATTGTGGACCTTCGCAAATAACCAATCCAGCAGTTCCGCTTAATCAGTATTTCTTGGTGGGCGGTAATTCATGGACGGATTATGGTATCCCAAACTTAGAGGAGTTTATTAAAGAAGGCTATGTTGTTGTAGCTACTGACTATCAAGGATTGGGTGGTGGTGGCAAGCATCAATATGCAGTGGCGGGGAGCAATGGTCGTGATTTAATTAACTCAGCACGCGCGGCAATTTCCATGAAAGATACTGGAGCTGGTAAGCGCACCATTTTCTATGGCTGGTCACAGGGTGGCGGGGCAACGATTGCTGCTGCTAGCTTAGGTGATTACCTCAGCAAGAAGGGTGCCGTAACTGATGATTTACAGGTGCTGGGATTTGTTGCTATGGCTCCTGATGATGCTGCAGTGATGATCCAAAATGCCAATAAAGATCAGGCGTCTGCTGATAAAGCTGTAAACGGACTCATTCAGTTATTTTCCGACAATGTATTTAATTTCTCCCATTTTGCAATGACAATATGGGGGACTCAAGCAGCCTATCCCAATCTTAAGCTCAGCGATCTATTCACGGACCAAGGCTCTAAGGTAGTCGATCAAGTGCTCTTGAACAAATGCATGCATGTGATTGCCGATACCTTCAATTACACCTATGGCAATCAGTTCAAAACACTCCTGCGTGATAAGCCTGTTAATACTATTGCCTGGGCAAAAGCCCTAATTGATGGCAGTGTGATGCCCGTTAAGCCCATAGCACCAGTAGTGATCTATTGGGGCACGAAAGATACGGCCGTCCCCCCGATCATGCACGAACTTTATCAAAAACAAATGTGTTCCATGGGTGGCAATATTGAGCGTATTCAGTTACCGGGAGAGCAAACCCATTTCTCAACTCCTGGGTTATCAGCCCCAATGTATCTGACGTGGGTTAAGGATCGTATAGCTGCAAAACCAGTTGCAAATGGCTGTCCAAAAAGCTAAAGGCAGTAAGTAGATAAAAAACCACCTTCGGGTGGTTTTTTGTTGCATAGCTAGGGTTATTGCCCATATAAGCCTGGCAACTAAAAGAACACACTGGGTTTAGTTATTTATAGGCATCTGGAAGACCCAAGGGGGCAAAGTGAGTTCAGAAGATCCGGATCAATTAGTTGAGCTTAGCTATGTCAGCAAGGCAACGCATGATATGGGTTTATCCAGCCTAGTTCATCTATTCGATGTTTCCTATAAGTGGAATCAAGATCATGAGCTTACAGGCGTCTTATTTTATGAGAACGGCCATTTCTCACAGATTCTCGAAGGCAGGCGAAAAGATGTTCTGTTTCTTTGGGAAAACATTCAAAAAGACTATCGCCATGAGATTCTGCATCGAATAGATTTAGGTGAAATTAATCAAAGACTATTTCCCAATTGGGCATTGCGATTTTATGGTGGAGATCAAATTGCTAAAGACGTACCTCATTTGGCAGGATTGCTAGATGGACTTCCGAGCCATGATGTTGAATTATTGAGAATCATGCGGTCGGTAGCCAATGGTAATCAGAATTAAGCATCTAACTTCGATTAGGATGGTGCCTCTCATTGAAGCTTCAAGAATCTTGCTTTAAGTCTTGCTCTTTCTTCTTCTGGTCTTTTTCTCGCTCTTTTCGAAGGTCACGTAATTGCCACCATGCAAATAGCAAAACTCCCCCAAAGACGAGCACCCCTTCAAACAAGATAATAGGACCAAAGTTATCCATCAATATTCCCTTTAGTGGATATCTTAATCATAAGGCGTCCTGTAAAGCATGGTTCTGTCTAAGGGGTTAATTATCCCAGTGTAATTTAAGCGGCATATAAGCTAATATAACTATAAATCTACTCATGGTAAAAAGGTTGGCATATGAACGTTAAAAATATCATAGGCTTAGTTGAAAAACTATTTCTCATCATTATTGCGGTATTTACTGTTGCAGCAATGGGCCAAGAAATTTTTTCTCTAATTAGTAATCGTCGTGTTGAGCTGCAGGACCTTTTGCTAATGTTTATTTATGCAGAGGTACTTGGGATGCTGGCAGCCTTTTATTCTAGCCATCGCATTCCAATCACGATACCTTTGTTTATTGCAATGACTGCATTGAGTAGATTAATTATTCTTCAGGGCAAGGATGGAAATCCTGCAATCTTACTTTATGAGAGCGGGGCCATCATCATGATTGCAGGAGCTTGCTGGATTATTAGTCGCGCGAATTCAGTAAAAGAGAATGAGTAAGTACAGACAATTAGGAAACATAACGCCTCATGTAGAGCAATAAAAGCTCTAATATTTTTTTATGGAAATCATATGAAGTATTTTAAAGTTTGTTTCATTATTTTTAGCGCCTTTTTCGCTCTCAATACATTTGCCCAAGGTATCTTAGAGGGCGGTGACGATAAATATCAGCCTCGAGTTGGGCAAGAAGGCAAAGATGTGGTTTGGGTACCCACCACCAATGAATTACTCGCCATCATGTTGCGAACTGCCAAAGTCAATTCCACTGATTTAGTCTATGACCTTGGTTCTGGCGATGGCAGGATTGCGATTGCAGCTGCGAAAGATTTTGGCGCACGTGCTATTGGTATTGAGTTTAATCCTGAGATGGCGCAATTAGCCCAACGCAATGTCGATCGTTCTAGTGTAAGTGATCGCGTGAAGATTATTAACGGGGATATCTTTGTAGAAGATTTTAGTAAAGCAACTGTGGTCACGATGTATTTATTGCCTGAGCTCAATATCGCTTTGCGTCCTACTATATTAAAGATGAAGCCTGGCACGCGTGTAGCATCGCACGCATTTAATATGGGCGATTGGGAGGCAGATATTGAAATTGATAGTCCTGCTAAAGCCTTTTATTGGGTTGTTCCCGCTCAAGTAGCTGGAGAGTGGGTAATTTTGGGAATGGAGTCAGGCAAGACAGTTTTAAAACTATCTCAACATTATCAAAAAATAGGCGGCACGCTTCAAATTGGCAACGAATCACAACCTCTTCTCAATCCAAAATTAGATGGTGCAACTCTGAGCTTTACCTATCTTGATCGTGACAAGAGCGCACATTTTGTCATGATGTCTGTCAATAATAATGAGCTAAAGGGTCTTTATAAAAGTAGGTCTTATAACGATAATGTGATTACTGGTAAGCGCCTTTAAGATTTCAGCGGATGTCAGTCAATGATTCAGGGGCTTCGCCTCAGCGCTTACTTAGCCCCCTAGGAGCTGTTGCCATTATTGTTGGCATCGTCATTGGTGCTGGCATCTTTAAAACCCCATCCATAGTGGCAGGGATCACTGGTGATGTCGGTTGGGCTCTGACAATTTGGGTAGGTGGAGCTATCATCTCTCTTGCTGGCGCCCTTTGTTATGCTGAATTAGCAACCCTATACCCGCATGCCGGCGGTGATTATCATTTTTTAACTCGGGCTTACGGCAAGAATATTTCTTTCTTGTACGGCTGGGCTAAAGCGATGGTGATTAATACGGGATCCATCGCATTGCTTGCCTTTGTCTTTGGTGATTACATGAGCAAGGTCGCTTCCTTTGGGCCGCACTCAGACATCTACTGGGCAGTTGCCATCGTTGTTGTGCTGACGATTATTAACTTAGTTGGTATTGAAGCTTCAGCCAACATACAAACTGCATTAACGGTTTTAGAAGTTTCTGGCCTTATAGCCATCATTATTGCGGGCTTTGGTCTTTTTACTGCCCCAATTCCAACTGTCATAAACCCTCCATTGTTTTCTAGTACACCGGAATTTGGCATGATGGGTCTAGCCATGGTTTTTGTTCTACTCACCTTTGGCGGCTGGAATGAGTCTGCCTACATTTCAGCAGAACTAAAAGGAAGCGCACATACCATCGTTCGAGTGATCGTCTTTAGTTTATTCATCATCTCGATTATTTATCTTTTAGTGAACATCGCGCTCATGAATGGCCTGGGCTTAAAACAATTAGCAAACAGTAAGGCTGCGCCAGCTGACTTACTTGGCCTTGCTTTCGGTCCCATCGGAGAAAAGTTACTCGGTATATTTGTAGCGGTTGCAGCGCTTACCAGTATTAATGCCACTATGATTGTTGGCGCTCGCACCAATTTTGCTATGGGTGAAGATTGGCGTGGTCTTCGTAAAATGGCCCATTGGGAATCCTCTCGCGGCACCCCTCGTTTTGCCTTTCTGGTGCAAGGCCTTATTTGTCTTGCTTTAATTGGTTTTGGCGCATTACAGAGCGATGGCTTTGAAGCGATGGTGGAGTTTACGGCGCCCGTATTTTGGAGTTTCTTATTCTTAGTGGGTATAAGCCTGTTTATTTTGCGAGCAAAAGATCAGAAAACTCGGGTATTTTCTGTGCCGTTATATCCCATTACTCCATTGATCTTCTGCATGGCATCTGCCTATCTAGCCTACTCGAGTTTTAGCTATGCCCATAGTAAAGGAGCAGTATTGATCTCGCTGTATGTCATGCTAGTCGGTCTTGCAGCACTTCTGATCTTGCGCCTAAAAAAATCTTTTGCAGATTGAAATGAACTCATCTTACCCAACGCCTCAGATCCTGGCGCCTGCTGGAAGTCAGCATGTATAAATTAATCGCATTTGATGCCTATGGCACATTATTTGATGTCTATTCCATGGGACAACTGGCCGAAGAGCTCTTTCCTGGTAATGGTCAAGCGTTTTCTTTGATGTGGCGTGATCGTCAAATTGAATACACACGCCTTGTCACCATGAGCGACCCTAATCCGGCTGGTAGCAAACACTATCTCCCATTTTGGGAGTTAACCGTACGCTCATTACGTTATGTTTGCAAACGAATGGGATTCAACCTCACCCCTGAAGATGAAAAGCGACTGATGGATCAGTATGCCAAGCTCACGAGTTTTGAAGACAGTCTAAGCGTTGTCAAAACAATTAAAGAAAAAGGGATCTCTACAGCAATTTTATCTAATGGTAGTAGAGAGATGCTTGCTACTGTAGTGGAGGCTAATGGTTTAAAGCCTTACTTAGATAAAGTCGTTACGGTTGAAGATGTTCGTTTATTTAAAACTGCTCCTCAAGCCTATGAATTGCTTTTAAAGGCATTTCCGGTGCAAAAGGAAGAAATTCTATTTGTATCTAGCAATGCTTGGGATGCTTTGGCAGCTAAATGGTATGGATTTGATGTGTTTTGGGTTAATCGCCTTGGCCATCCGTTTGAAGAGATAGGTGAAAAACCAAACTACGAGGGCACTTCACTTAGCAAAGTGTTGGAAGTGATCTAGAAGCCTAGGGTACACCTTTAAATTCACTCTGAATACCCCAAAATGGTGTCGCATATACTACGTTAATAAGAAAAAGAATGAGGGAGATTGTTTCAAATGTCACATGATGATTTGTGTTTTGCATCTGCTACTGAGTTAGCCAAACTCATTCGATTAAAAAAGATCTCTGTTGCCCAGGTCATTCGTACGCATTTAGACCAAATAGAGCGCCTTAATCCAACCTTAAATGCGATTGTTACTTTAACTGCTGATTCTGCAATGGAGCAGGCTGTCATTGCAGATCAAAAAATTGCGGCAAATGAATCTCTTGGCATCTTGCATGGACTACCAGTTGCCCATAAGGATTTATTTTTAACCCGTGGCGTGAGAACTACTTTTGGATCTCTCGCATATCAAGATTTTGTACCCGATGTGGATTCCTTACCGGTTGAACGCTTAAAGAAAGCTGGCGCTATTAGCCTGGGCAAAACTAATACACCCGAGTTTGGTGCTGGTAGCCAAACATTTAATGCGGTCTTTGGTTCTACGCCCAATCCATATGACCTCAGTAAGACCTGTGGAGGATCTTCAGGTGGTGGTGCAGTTGCTTTAGCTAGCGGCATGATTGCGTTGGCTGATGGAACTGATTTAGGTGGTTCATTACGCAATCCAGCCAGCTTTTGTAATCTTGTTGGAATACGACCTTCGGTTGGCAGGGTGCCTTCATGGCCAGAATCATTAGGTTGGCAAACTATGAGTGTCTCAGGCCCTATGGCACGCTCGGTTCAAGATTTAGCTTTAGCGATGGCTGCCATGTCGGGGCCTGATGATCGTTCGCCAATTTCTTTAGAAGCCCCTGGAGAAATCTTTTTAAATCCTTTAGCTAGATCATTTAAGGGATGTAAGATCGCTTTTAGTGCAAATCTTGGTGGCTTACCCGTTGAGCCAGAAGTGGCTAGAGTAATAGAGTCATCTCGGGCAGTCTTTCAGGAGATAGGTTGTGAGCTCATTAATGATGAGCCCAATATTACGGAGGCAGATGAAATCTTCATGCTCTGGCGCGCCTGGAGAACAGAGCTACGTATTACGCCGTTATTAAAAGAGCATCGTGATCAAATTAAAGACACTGTGATTTGGAACGCTGAACAAGGCTTACCTATCACTGGCCCCCAATTAGCGCGCGCAGAAGCCAAACGTACCGAGCTTTACCATCGCATGCGAGAGTTCTTTCAGAAGTATGATTTTTTAGTCTTGCCGGTATCCCAAGTGGCGCCATTTTCCATTGAGGAAGAGTATCCAGCGCAAATTAATGGCGTAAAAATGAATACCTATATTGATTGGCAAAAAACATGCTACCTCATTAGCGCCCTAGGAAATCCTGCGATTTCTGTACCGGCAGGTTTTACCGAAAACGGACTACCCGTAGGCATCCAGATTGTGGGACGCCATCGGGATGACTTTGGTATTTTGCAGCTAGCCCACGCCTTTGAGCAAAAAACGCTGTTTGCACAGAGGAAACCCCCTATATGCAATTCCCAGTAAGTCCATTCAAAATAGTCTCTGAATATATTAGTTGGCCATCAATTACAGGAGAGTAGACATGCACCATATTTCACCATACGCTGCATTATTGTTCGGTTGCCTCGCTTTTTTCTCTAGTTTTTCTACCGCAGCACCTTATCCGGAAAAACCCATTCGTTTAGTAGTTCCTTACACTCCAGGTGGTACCACTGATGTCCTTGCCAGAATCATTTCTCAAGGCTTAACAGAAAAACTAGGCGTTGCTGTCGTTGTTGAAAACAAGCCAGGTGGGGGCAATAATATTGGGACTGACTTCGCACTTAAATCACCACCCGACGGATACACCATGCTGTTAACCAATCCAGCCAATGGTATTAACGCTACCCTGTATAAAAACTTACCGTTTAACTTTATCAACGATGCTGCCCCAGTAGCCGGCATTGTGCGCACACCCAATGTGATGGTGATTACCAATGGTATGCCAGTGAAGACCGTTGCCGAGTTTATTGAGTATTGCAAGGCTAACCCCACTAAAGTCAACATGGCATCTTCCGGAAGCGGAACCTCAGTTCATTTATCGGGCGAGTTATTTAAATCCATGACGGGCTGCAAGATGGCTCACGTTCCTTATAAGGGAGCAGGCCCCGCCTTAAATGATTTGATTGGTGGACAGGTGCAGGTTATTTTTGACAATTTACCTTCATCCGCTGGATTTATTAAAGACGGCAGAATTCGGGCGCTGGGAGTCACTTCAGTGACGATTGAGCCTTCATTGCCCAATGTACCAACGATTGCAGAGACCGTGCCTGGATACGAGGCGACTGCTTGGTTTGGTCTTTCAATGCCCAAAGGGTCTCCACGCGAGGCAGTGAATAAAGTCAACGCTGCAATGAATCAGTTATTAGCTGACCCCAAAATGTTAAAGCGTTTAGCTGACTTGGGTGGTGTACCCATTCCGGGAACCCCAGAAGATTTTGGAAGAACGATAGCCAATGAAACTCAGAAATGGGAAAAAGTAGTGAAGGCTTCTGGCGCTACAGTAGATTGATAGCATTAATAGAAGGCTAGCTTATGGATAAGCAAAAGAATGTACTAATTACTGGCGCAAGTCGCGGAATCGGCAGGGCTATTGCTACGCGATTAACTCATGATGGTTATCGAGTCATTAACTTGGATAAGTTAACTCCACCCAGTTTATTAAAAGACGAAGAATTTCATGAAGTGGATATCACTGATAGCGATACTGTTAAAAAGCTTCTTCAAGAGATTACCAGTCGCACTAAGGTACTCAGGTTAGTAAATAATGCGGGCATTATTAAGCCGGGCGCTCTTGAGGATGTGAGCGCGGCAGATTTTGATGCTGTCTATGCCCTCAACTTAAAGGCGCCCATGGTGCTTGCCCAGCAATTGCTTCCCCAAATGCGACAAGATAACTTCGGGCGGATAGTGAATATCGCAAGTCGTGCAGCGCTAGGCAAAGAAGAGCGTACCGCCTATGCCGCTATGAAAGCGGGATTACAGGGAATGACAAGAACCTGGGCTTTAGAGCTGGCTCAATATGGCATTACCGTCAATGCCATTGGGCCAGGCCCGATTGCGACAGAATTGTTTACCTCAGGTAATCCACCCAATGCTCCAAAGACCATCAAAATTATTGAAAATATTCCCGTCAAGAGAATGGGGCAGCCAGAAGATATAGCGCACGCAGCAGCTTACTTAATCGATGACCGCTCAGGCTTTACTACTGGTCAAACGCTCTATGTTTGTGGCGGTATAACTGTCGGATTAAGCAATGCGAGTTAGGCTATCTAAGGTAAGCGCGTGAGTCAGGTTCACAAAATCGTCATAGTAGGGGGAGGTGCCGGAGGCTTGGAGCTTGCCACTAAGTTGGGCAACCGCTATGGTTCAGCAAAGCCTGGGTCACCAAAAATCAGTGTCACTTTAGTGGACAAGAATCGTACCCATATCTGGAAGCCTAAACTCCATGAGGTCGCTGCAGGCATTATGGATCTTGCCGATCAAGAATTAGACTACATTGCTCAAGCCCATTGGCATCACTTTGCCTTTCGGATTGGTGAGCTGATCGATATTGATAGAGAGAAGAAGGAAATTCGGATTGGGCCATTTTTAGATGACATGGGCCAATCGGTAACGCCAGAACGATTGATTCCTTATGACACCTTGATTATTGCGATTGGCAGCTTAACCAATGATTTTGGTACACCAGGTGTAGAAAAGTATGCTCAGCGCTTAGAGTCACTAGCCGATGCAAAGCGTTTTCATTTGCGCATGATTAATGCCTGCCTTAGAGCTGAATCACAACATGCTCCTTTGGCATTAAATCAATTGAAGGTGGCCATTATTGGCGCTGGCGCAACGGGTGTAGAGCTTGCTGCAGAATTACATCGCACAACGCGTCAGGTGATTTCATACGGCATGGATCGCGTGAATCCCGATAAGGATCTGAAGGTGATTCTCATCGAGGCTGCGCCACGAATATTGCCAGCACTACCAGAAAGAGTATCAGCGGCGGCGCAAACGCTGCTAGCGGATCTTGGGGTAGAGGTGATTACTGGCGCAAAGGTGGAAGAGGTCTTTTTAGATAGGTTACGGCTGGCTGATGGAATCGAGATTCCTGCAGAATTAATTGTTTGGGCTGCTGGTGTGAAGGCGCCTGATTTTTTACATGAAATTGGCGGTTTAGAAAGCAACCGTGCAAATCAATTGGTAGTGTTGCCAACGCTACAAACCACGCGTGATTCTCATATCTTTGCAATGGGTGATTGCGCTGCCTGCCCTTGGCCAGAAGCAAACGGGGGTAAAGGGGGAATTGTTCCACCACGTGCTCAAGCAGCACATCAACAAGCCTCCCATTTATTTGCTCAAATTGAAAACATTGTTCAAGGCAAGCCTTTAAAAGCCTATCGATATCGCGATTTTGGCTCGTTGGTTTCCTTAGGTAAATTTAGTAGCGTCGGCAGTATGATGGGAGGATTAATTGGTGGCAGCCTCATGATCGATGGTTTTTTTGCTAAGATCATGTATCTGAGCTTGTACAAATTACATCAACTGGCCTTGCATGGATGGGTCAAAGTCATACTTGACACAATCAGTCGCTTAATTCATCGTAGAACTGATTCCATTGTGAAGCTCCACTAGAGGGCCGAACATAGCTCACTCATCTGCGATGCTATTTCGTAATATACCAATCGATTCAATTTCAATTTCGCAGATATCCCCAGGTTTCATAAAGACAGGGGGCGTTCTAGCGTAACCTACACCAGCAGGCGTACCGGTAATCACAACATCCCCTGGCTCTAAAGTCATGCATTCAGAAATCAGCACAATGGTTTCTGCAACGCCCCATAAGAAATCCTTGGTGTTCGCGTTTTGCATTACTTGACCATTTAAACGAGATTGAATATTCAAACCATGGCATCCAGCGGGAAGTTCATCTGGTGTGACTAGCCATGGACCAAAGGCGCCAGTTTGATCAAAGTTCTTGCCAATCGTCCACTGTGTAGTTTTGCGTTGGTAGTCTCGAATACTGCCATCATTGAAGATGCTGTAACCGGCCACACAATCTAAGGCATTCTCTAAAGTAAGGTGCCGAGCTTTCTTACCAACAACAAAGGCAAGTTCTGCCTCGTAGTCGAGTTTGTCAGATACTTTAGGCCGCACAATCGGGCTTAAATGCGCCGTCATTGAGCTGGGCCCTCGCATAAAAAAACTCGGATATTCTGGCCTAGCGTTGCCACCTTCTTTGGCATGGTCAGCATAGTTCAGGCCCATACAAACAATTTTTCCTGGCCTTTCAATCGGCGCTTTGAAGGTGATCGTATTAAGCTTGCCAGTGATCGCTTTAGAGTTAGCAATGGCAGCATGCACTCGATCCAAATGCGCTTGGGATTGGATGATTTCCTGGATGCTATTGGGGATGAGTGAATCTGTGGCACAGACATCAATAAAGCTATTTTCGTCGCCTTTGGAGAGTGCTCCTACGCCCTCATATCCATTTGCTCCCTTAAAGCCAAATAACCTCATCTCAGCGCTCCCCAATTGATTGATTTTTAGTCTGTTCCCGCAGTATAGGACAGCCCGATTCGCTCTGGGACATGCCAAAAGTGTGATAACTTTCTATTTGGCGTATTTGAACACCATGACACATTAGATCCACAAGAAAGTATAAAAATAGAATGCAGACACCAAGCAAGACAATCAATGGTGGTCAGATACTGGCAAATGCCTTGGTAAGACAAGGAGTCAACATTGCCTTTGGAGTTCCCGGCGAAAGCTTTTTACCGCTATTAAATGGCCTCGTAGATCATCCTCACTTTCGGTTCATTACTTGTCGTCAAGAGGGTGGTGCCGCCTATATGGCTGAGGCCTATGCCAAATTGACTGGCCAAGCTGGAGTGATGATGGTCACCCGTGGACCTGGCGCCTCTAATGCCATGATCGGCATGCATACAGCATATCAAGATGCAACCCCAATGGTTTTGCTCGTTGGCCAGGTTGGCACAGACATGGTTGAGCGTGAAGCCTTTCAAGAAATCGACTATCGCAGAATGTATTCAGAATGCGCAAAATGGGTTGGCAGTATTGATCGCGTTGATCGGATTGATGAATTTGTATCGCATGCTTTTCATGTAGCTCAAGCAGGGCGCAAAGGCCCCGTTGTACTTGCTTTGCCTGAAGACGTGTTGTACATGTCTGGCCAAGATAATCCCGTTAAATCAGCCCATATCATTCAGCCAGGTTTAAATACCAAGCAGTTTGATTTGGCGATGAAAGTATTCACATCAGCGAAAAAGCCCATGATTATTGCTGGTGGTGGCAATTGGAATAGCAATGCCTGCAATGATTTACGTAGTTGGGCTAATCAAGAGGGTGTTCCAGTAGCTACCAGCTTTCGCTCTCAAGATCTGATTGATAACCTCGATCCTGCGTTTGCAGGTGATTTAGGAATTGGCGCTAACCCATCCTTAGTTAAGCGTATCAGTGAGGCAGATGCTCTATTAGTCATTGGTGAGCGATTGGGTGAGATGACAACCGCTGGTTACACCTTGCTCTCTATTCCTCAAGCTCAAACTCAGCTGATTCATGTGCTCCCAGGCGCAGAGGATCTGGGTCGTGTCTATCGCCCAGACTTTGCCATCAACTGCAGCCCAGAAAATTTCTGTGCAGCCCTCAAGAATGTCAAGATGGGGAATCAATATGATCGCGCAGCAATTCAAGCGGCGCACGCTGAGTATTTAGCTTTTGCTAGCCCAGTAAGCACACCAGGTGATTTGCAATTGGCCCAGATCATGAGTTCATTGCCAAACTCTATACCGCGTGATGCCATTGTGACCAATGGTGCTGGCAACTTTGCGACCTGGGTGCATCGCTTCTATCCTTATGGGCCTCATAAGACTCAATTAGCCCCTGCAAATGGCTCTATGGGCTATGGTTTACCTGCAGCAATCGCTGCTAAGATCACAAGCCCTGAGAAAGTTGCAATTGCAGTCTGTGGCGACGGCGACTTTATGATGAACTGCCAGGAGCTTGCAACGGCTGCACGTTACGATGCCTTTCCAATTGTTCTGGTTGTTAATAACAGTATGCTGGGAACAATTCGCATGCATCAGGAAAGGGAGTTTAAGTCGCGCGTGATGGCAACGGACTTAACCAATCCAGATTTTGTGAAGTTTGCAGACAGCTTTGGGATGCCCGGATTTAGGGTCACCAAGACTGAAGAGTTTGCACCGGTATTTGCAAAAGCGCTAGCTAGTAAAAAGGGCGCATTAATAGAATTGGTCCTAGACCAAGAAGTCATCTCACCTAGTAAATTACTTTCTCAATTAGGTAAGTGAAAAGAAATAGTTAAGAACAAAAAAGAGGAGCAATGCTCCTCTTTTGCTTTGTAGACTCTATAGATTAGTCTACTTTTGCCCCAGAATCTTTCACGACCTTGGTCCATTTAGTGATTTCATTTTTAATGAAGGTACTAAATTGCGCAGGAGTATTACCTACAGGCTGCGCACCCATCGCCAGATACTTCTCTTTCACGGATGGACTGTTAATCGCTGCCATCAACACAGCACTGTCTTTGCTCAAAATATCGGCCGGCATATTGGCTGGACCAACCACACCAAACCAAGAAGTCGCTTCATAGTTTGGCAAGTTTGCAGCTTCAGCAATCGTTGGTAAGTCTGGGAATGCTGGAGAGCGCTTTGCACTAGTCACTGCCAGTGCTTTAAGGCGGCCAGCACGAATAAAGTTAATCGAGGAAGGCAGATTATCAAACATGATGTCTACGTTGCCTGCCATCAGATCGGTAACTGCTGGCGGACTTCCTCTATAGGGTAGATGAACCATATAGGTCTTAGTCATCGACTTAAAGAGTTCTCCAGCCATGTGGATTGATGTGCCATTACCGCTGGAGGCCATATTAACCTTGCCAGGATTGGCTCTAGCATAGGCAATCAAATCATTGACGGTATTGATGTTGTTCTTGGCAGCAAACTCTGGGTTTAATACCAAGACATTGGGTAACTCTGCCACTAGAGAGATGGGTGTGAAATCTTTAATAGGGTCATATGGCAACTTCCCGCCACCTTGGGTATAGAGAGGAAGATTAATACCGTGAGTACCAACAGAGGCCATAAGCCAGGTATAGCCATCGGGTAGTGCTTTAGCAACGATTTCTGCACCGATATTTCCGCCTGCACCTGGCTTGTTGTCAATAACGACATTCCACTTCACTGCGCTTTGGAGTTCATTTTGAAGTGGTCTAGCAATATTGTCTGTTGCACCGCCAGCAGGAAAGGGAACAACAAATCGTATTGGCTTGTTTGGGTAATCTGATTGAGCCAAGCTTGGTTGAGCGCTAACAGCGAATAGGGCTGCCAAAACTACGATAAATTGAGCTGCTCGGCCCATCGCATTAAAAGGACTGCTTTGAATCATTGTCATCTCCTGTTGATTAGACTCATTCTCATGATGATCTTAAAGGATTACTTTTGAGATTGCTTTTTGCGTTTGAAAAGTACCCAAGCGGTATTAATTCTTGTGATGACCATGATTGGCCATAGGAAGGTGCAAACCATGATCCAAAAAATGCGGCCTTCTAGGGGCGAGGTTTGATCTGAGTTAATTGCCTTGCGAGGTCCTTCGCTGAACAAGTGCCGTTGTGAGTAAGTCAAAAGGCCAAAACATGCGCCAAAGAAGAGGTAAAGGCCGATAAAAGCATATTCATCCATCATTTTTATCTCGCCTAAAATTGAGTCTTTAAATCTTACCCTAAGCCCCAAAAGCAAAAGCCCCTATTTTTTCAGTAGGGGCTTTTAATGTATTTGGCTCCTCGACGTGGGATCGAACCACGGACCAACAGATTAACAGTCTGCTGCTCTACCGCTGAGCTATCGAGGAATAAGCGGATATTATAGCAATATGAAGTCATCCCTTCCTACATCTGTCCAGATCCCCAGAGTACTGAGCATCGCCGGTTCTGATAGCGGCGGTGGGGCGGGTCTGCAGGCTGATCTGAAGGTGATCACTGCGCTTGGGGGCTATGGCATGTCTGTGATTACTGCCATCACGGCTCAAAATACCCTCGGGGTCACTCGTATTCAGGATGTGGATCTGGATGTAGTTGAGGCTCAGATTGATGCTGTCTTGATGGATATCGGGGTAGATATTGTCAAAATCGGAATGCTTGCTAGCCCCGAAATTGTCCGAACTGTAGCTAAAGCATTGCACCGTCATGGCGTCAAACGTATTGTTCTGGATCCTGTCTTACGGGCGACCTCTGGCGCGAGCCTAGGCGGTGATGACACAGCGCAAGCGATGATCGCCCAATTGTTTCCGATGGCAACATTGATTACCCCTAATATGGAGGAAGCATCATTGTTGTTAGGCCGTGATATTTCTGGGGCGGATGATTTCAAAATGGCTGCACAGCAATTACTAGAGATGGGTCCTCAAGCCGTCTTGATCAAAGGCGGGCACTTAGATGCTACGCATACCCAAATTACCGATTTTCTGATGTGGAAAACTCTAGAGGATGGCTTGGAGGTCACCCAATCAAAAGAATTTAAACACTACCGTGTCAATACCCTCAATACTCATGGAACGGGCTGCTCTTTAGCCTCTGCCATTGCAACGTATTTAGCTGATGGTCATGATTTAAGTCATGCAGTGGCTAAAGCAATTGCTTATGTAGAGGCGGGCTTAGAGGCAGGGCGTTTCTTAAGTATTGGCGAAGGCCCAGGACCTTTATGGCATATGCATGATTTTTACCCAACCGCTCTGTTGGATGAAAAAGACAAATACTAGTAAGCACTAAAAGCCTACCAGCCTCTTGCTCACTACTGCATGAGCTCTTGTAAGTGTTTCACTGCAGCCTTGGGATCTTTGGCTTGAGTAATTGCTCTAACCACTGCTACAGAACCCACACCACTCTTAGCAACCGCACGAATACTGCCTTCATCGATCCCGCCAATGGCCACTAAGGGATAGTGGCTCAGGAGTTTGGCATATTGATAGAGGCGACCTAAGCCTTGTGGCGCAGTAGGCATCTTCTTCAAATTGGTTGGAAAAACTGCACCCATTGCAATATAGCTAGGGCAAAAATGATCTGCGTAAACCATCTCAGCATAACCATGGGTACTCAAACCTAAGCGTAAACCAGCTGACCGAATTCTATCTAAATCGGCAATCGCCATATCTTCTTGACCAAGGTGAACGCCATAAGCACCTTCATCAATTGCCTGCTCCCAATAATCATTAATGAAAAGCAGAGTCTGGCTATCTTTGGTGGCTTTCACCGCTTCTTTGATTTGTTTTCTGATCTTGTATTTATCTTCAGACTTAAAACGCAACTGCACCGTGGGAAGTTGTACATCGACCATCCGTTTGACCCAATCTGCATCAGGCATGACACCGTATAAACCTAAACGCATTGGACATTCTGGGAAGGCATTGGGATTCATATTACGAGTCCAGGGCAGTAAGCCAAAGTGTTCTGGTCTATTGGGCCACTTCAATGCATCAAAGCCACCATCGCCCTGAACCATGCGTGACCAAGCCTTACCCAACACTTTCGCATCCGATTCAATAAACCCCATGTTGATTGCTGCAAGCACACCAGCAAGCTCGTAATGATCGGCAGCAGATTCATTATCAATTCTGGGTGGCGGTTTACTGATGGTAAATGGTGGAATGGGCAAGCGCAGATCACTATTGCCATGCGCTGCCACAATTTGATCGGCAAGATCGCGAATTAAACTCATTGGCTCTGATGCCAAAAAGGAGTACCTACCAGAGGTGTGCTTGCCTGGGCAGATTCCTGTGGTTTCATGGCACCAGATAAATAAGCAGCACGACCAGCATCGACTGCCATCGCAAAAGCTTTTGCCATCACTACTGGATCTTCGGCAAGCGCAACGGCGGTGTTGAGTAGCACGCCATCAAAACCCCATTCCATCACGGTACAGGCGTGAGATGGCAGACCCAATCCTGCATCGACTAAAAGGGGAACCTTTAAGCGATCGCGTAGTAACTTCATGGCATAAGGATTTAAAGGGCCTTGACCTGTGCCTATCGGTGCCGCCCAAGGCATGACTGCTTGGCAACCAACATCGACTAAGCGTTGGCACAAAATGAGGTCTTCAGTGCAATAGGGCAAAACCTTAAAGCCATCTTTAATTAGGGTTTGCGCAGTTTCAACGAGGCGTAAAGTATCTGGCTGCAAGGTGTAATCATCACCAATCAATTCGAGCTTAATCCAGTTAGTCTCAAATACCTCACGCGCCATTTGTGCCGTCGTGATGACCTCTTGTGGGCTATGACAACCAGCAGTATTGGGTAGAACTGGAACAGCCATCTTCTTTAAGAGATCCCAAAAGCCACTATGTGCTTCTGTAGTGGATGTTCCTTGACGGCGCAGACTCACCGTAATCATTGCCGGATTAGAAGCTTGAACTGCATTCTCCAGTACTTGTGGAGAGGGATAGCGAGAGGTTCCTAGCAGCAAGCGACTAGCAAAACTCTCGCCATAGAGTACTAAGGCATCGGCGCTATTGAGATTATTGGGTAATGGAGCTGTCATGAATTATCTTATCTTAGCCACCGGTAACTGGAGCGATCACTTCTACTTGATCATTCTCATTGAGCAAAAATTCCCCATGCTGAGTCTTGGGAACAAAGTTCAAATTAACTGCTACAGCATAGGGTGGCCGTGCATCAATTAAGGAAAGTACATCTGAGATCATGCTCTGCGAAGGCAGCTCATATTCCACTTGATTGACTATTACGCGCATACGCTAGCCTCGTGATTGTTGGCTTCTTTGCTAATGTTTAAGCCTAATTCCAAAGCAGTATTGCTTTCCCCAAAAGCTAACAGCTCTATGGCACAGTCCAGAACCGCCGGAGAGATCATATAGCCATGGCGGTATAGGCCATTGATCATCATGACATCGCAGAGTCCCTTGTCTTTGCGCGTCTTGATCTCTGGAAGATTATTTTTCAGAGTTGGGCGACATTGGGTTGCCATTTCTAAAATACGGGCCTCAGCAAAACCACTATGTACGGTATATACCGCGCTGAGTAATTCCATAGCAGAGCGCACGCTCATCTCGGATAGGTCATCTGATTCAATTTCGGTTGCACCAACGACATAGATGTCATTTTCTTTGGGGGCAATATAGATTGGGTAACGTGGATGAATGAGGCGAGTTGGACGCTTGAGTTTGACCTCAGGCGCATACAGGCGAATCACTTCACCGCGCACCCCGCGTAAGGTATTAGCACCATTAGAAGCCCAAACATCCTGAGCACCAGTACCGCGACAGTCAATCACGGTTTGATAAGACTGATCTTTACGAAGATCGTCTGGATGGGTCTTGGTATGCCAGTGACAATGAACCTTAAGCTTACCAAGTTCTACGAGCAGAGCATCTAATAATTGGCGATTATCGAGTTGTCCCTCATTGGGCAAAAACAATCCCTGGGTAAAGCGCTCTGCAAGGCCGGGCTCTAAATCAAGTACAGCTTCATTATTTAGCTTTTGCGGCAGTTGCAATAATGCATTGTTGCGGCAGTTACGCTCTAAGTGGGTCGTGAATCGCTGCGCATCGCTAGCGTCTTGCCGATGCCACACAATCAATGTGCCATCTTGTTGAAAAAATACGGGTGTAGACAATTCGCTAAGGAGTTCTTTCCAGCGAGGCAGACCATGAATGCCCATCCGCACAACGCAATCTTCTGTAATGACAGATTCTGCGAGCGGAGCCAGCATTGCAGCTGCAACCCGCGCAGCAGACCCATGAGCATTTGCATCACCCTTATCAAATAGATCAACTTGCGCGCCTCGTCGGGCAAGCGCTACCGCCAGTAGACGGCCCATCAGGCCACCACCGACGATTGCATACTTACTGTGCAAGAAGGAAGTGCTATTCACAGTCAAAACAAACCGATCTATTGATAGATTTCGCTACCGCGCTTACGAAACTCTGCAGACATTTCTTCCATACCTTTTTCAGGGTCTGCCGAAACTTCTGCAGTAATCGGAATTACTTTGCCTACCTTGGGATTGCCATCAGCATCCAGTGTTGCAGCGTAATCACGCACTTCTTGGGTGATCTTCATGGAGCAGAACTTTGGACCACACATAGAGCAGAAGTGAGCAATCTTGGCGCCTTCAGCAGGCAAGGTAGCATCGTGATATTCCCGTGCACGCTCAGGATCTAAGCCTAGATTGAATTGATCTTCCCAGCGGAACTCAAAACGAGCCTTAGATAAAGCGTTATCTCGAACCTGCGCACCAGGCAAGCCTTTAGCCAAGTCAGCGCCATGAGCAGCAATCTTGTAGGTAATGATGCCTTCGCGCACATCTTCCTTATCAGGTAGGCCCAAATGCTCTTTAGGGGTGACATAGCAGAGCATGGCAGTGCCGTACCAACCAATTTGGGCTGCACCAATGCCGCTGGTGATGTGATCGTAACCAGGAGCAATATCGGTGATCAATGGTCCAAGGGTGTAGAAGGGGGCTTCTAAGCAATGCTTGAGCTCTTCAGTCATGTTCTCTTCAATGCGCTGCATTGGAACGTGACCAGGACCTTCAATCATGACTTGCACATCATGCTTCCAGGCTTTTGCAGTGAGCTCACCTAAGGTGTGAAGTTCGCCAAACTGGGCGGCATCATTCGAGTCTGCAATACAACCAGGACGCAAGCCATCGCCTAAGCTAAATGACACGTCATAGGCTTTCATGATCTCGCAGATTTCATCAAATCGGGTGTAGAGGAAGTTTTCTTTGTGATGCGCTAAACACCACTTCGCCATAATGGAGCCACCACGAGACACAATGCCTGTGATGCGATCAGCGGTTAAGGGGACGTAGCGTAGCAACACACCAGCATGGATGGTGAAGTAATCCACACCTTGCTCAGCTTGCTCAACCAAGGTATCGCGGAACATTTCCCAAGTAAGATCTTCAGCAATACCACCGGTTTTATCCAAAGCTTGGTAGATTGGAACTGTGCCAATCGGCACAGGAGAATTGCGAATAATCCACTCGCGGGTTTCATGAATATGCTTACCGGTGGAAAGATCCATGATGGTATCTGCACCCCAACGAATGGACCACACCATCTTTTCAACTTCCTCATTAATGGAAGAAGTTACAGCGGAGTTACCCAAGTTGCCGTTAATCTTCACGCGGAAGTTACGACCAATAATCATGGGCTCTAATTCAGGGTGATTGATGTTCGCAGGAATAATTGCGCGACCAGCAGCAATTTCAGAGCGCACAAATTCACCTGTGACGATATCAGGCAGATTTGCGCCATAAGACTTGCCCGGATGTTGCTTTAAGAGCTGCTTATAGGCTGGATCTTTACGCAGTTGCTCAAGGCCCATTGACTCACGCAGAGCAACGTATTCCATTTCTGGGGTAACAATCCCTTTGCGGGCGTAATACATCTGGCTGACATTGCTACCAGCCTTGGCAACGCGCGGTGCGCTGATGTGTGAAAAGCGTAAGTTCTGGGTGGCTTCATCATGAGCGCGGGCAACGCCATATTCAGAGCTAGGACCTGACAATTGAATCGTATCGTTACGCTCAGTAATCCAAGTATCGCGAAGTCGCGGCAAACCTTTTTCTAGGTTGATCACAATCTCAGGATCACTATAAGGACCTGAAGTGTCATAGACCGGCACTGGTGGATTAGGGATCATTTCCTCACCAACGCGCGTTGAAAGTTGCTCGATCATGCGGATCGGCGCCTTAACGTCAGGACGTGAACCTTGTAAATAAGTTTTGGTTGAAGCAGGGTAAGCGAACTTCTGACCAAAGTCTCGCTCTAAGCTTTTTAAGCTTGGAATTTCATGTTTGGTTTTTTCTTTATTTGTACTCACGTCCATCTCCTTACGGTTGTAGATGGACGAAACCGGGTGTCGGTCTGATGTAACTTCCCACGCCAGCATTACCTGGATCGGGTTCTAGGGTTTTTCTCAGCGCCTCTGGGCAGAATCTGCTTTAGAGGGCACCCCTGTTTCATCCTTAAGGGTGATTTAACCACGAAATGGAGTTTGGGTTCAGGGCTCTACTGAAGAGCCCTAAAAAGCCCTAAAAAGTGGATTTATTGCGCCGCAGAATGTAGTCGGCCGTGACAAAAGCCGCATCACTCGTAAATTCGTCTGCCAGGATACGGGCAGCAGCTTCGGCTAAGGTGATCTGAATAAAGCCACTGACTTCACCGTCATGATTGGTGGGGACAAACTGATCGGGGAGCTCCAAGTCATAGATAAAGAGCTGCTCATCATGAAAGCCTCGCCCCGGAACAGGACGACGCATATGGATGCGGCCAACAGGCTCCACTTGATCTGCAATTTGTGGCGGTACCCCAGCTTCTTCCCAGAGCTCACGTTTCGCACAAACCCAAGGTGTCTCATCGGCAGAAATACCACCCGCTGCCAGATTGTCTAACTTTCCTGGATCAGTCGATTTTGTCTCGCTGCGTCTACCTAACCAAAGGAGATCAGATTTGGTATACCCATTAATATGGGTTGCCATGCTTCGAAATCCGAAGGTACGAAAAGCGGCACGCTCCAAACGAAAGCACAGGTGACCGTTTTGATCTAGCCAAGCAAAATCTTCATTACGCCAACCCGGAACATAACCGCCCGTGCGCATTTTGTCAGCCAACTGAGAAAGGCTGGCAGAGAGCTCTTGAGGTCGACCCGCTTGAATCGCTAAGCAGTTATTTCTCATAGAGATTAGCGGGATAGATTCTTCTTGAAGTAAGTCTTGCAGGTAGGGGATGAATTCTGGATTTAGATGACCAATGACTTGCGTATTCTCAAGGCCACGAGAAAGATGGATCGGCATAAAGTCAGCCGGAGCAGAGCGCGCCGTATTTTGAAGCATTTCTTCTAGGGCGGCAAGCGAACTGGTTGACAGGCTATTCATAGCATGGAGTTTAAGGGAACTTGCCAGTTTTGGTGTTTTTGAGCTGTTTGGCAGGGCTCTTAACATAAAAATTAGCAGTGCAGACAAACATATTTTCATCTGTAAACGCAACAGAACACTTAGTAGTGTCTGCTAATAATTTAAGCAGGCCAGCTCACTCTATACAAATCTGCAACTTAGGAAAACTTTTACCAACTTATCCACATTGCCTGTGGATAAGTTTTCATTTTATTGTGGTCCCGCCGACAGGAATCGAACCTGTATCCCACGCTTAGGAGGCATGTGCACTATCCATTGTGCTACGGCGAGTTTGAATCCAATATCAATCTGTGTTATGGAAATTAAGGCAAATTAAATACTAATTTTTAAAATTATTACCATCCACACAAAGCCCAAACTTGATTGGTGATGGCAACCATCATCTCAGGCGCAAAGTAAGCAGAAAAAATGAGTAGCAAGACAAAAAGACTGGCGCTATAAAAAACCCATTGCCATAAAGTAAGCTTCATATTCATGCGTTAACTATTCGATTGATTGCACGCTCTTTAACGGGTAAGTTTACTAAGAAGGCAAAGACGCCCAGTGCAATGGCAATTTCCCAAACAATCAAATAAGATCCTGTGCGATCGAATAAGTAGCCACCCAAAAATGCACCGCAGAAGCTACCCAGTTGATGAGAAAAGAACACTAGGCCAGAGAGCATGCTAAGGTATTTAACGCCAAAGATCTGCGCAACGATGGCGTTTGTCAGTGGCACAGTTGAAAGCCATAAGAGACCCATGATTGCAGCAAATATATACGTACTTGTTGGGCTTAAGGGTAGGAGTAGGAAGCCAATAATCGCGATAGATCGGGTCAAGTAGATACCAGAGAGCAAATAGCGCTTCGGAAAGCGTTGTCCTAAGACACCAGCGCCAAAGGTTCCAAAAACGTTGAACAAGCCAATTAAGGCTAGGGCGGTAGTCGCTACTGCAGGAGATGCAACTGCTGGATACGTTGTCGAGAGATCTTTGAGATAGGGCGCCAGATGTACCGCAATGAAGACCACTTGGAAGCCGCAGACAAAATAACCTAAGGTCAGCAAACGAAAGCTCGGATTACTCATTGCCTCTTTTAAGGCTTGCTTAATTGTTTGATCACCCAGATTGTTATTGTGAACAAAATTTTTCTCGCGCAACATGTATGCAGTTGGAATCATGAGACTAGCCATGAGCGCTAATAATAAGAGAGCGTCTTGCGCACCAAAAGCACTTAATAAACCTTGCTCAGCAGGAATCATCAGAAACTGACCAAAAGAGCCTGCAGCTGCAGCAATACCCATCGCCCAAACCCGTTTATCAGCCGGAACGTTACGACCTAAGATTCCGTAGACCACGCTATAGGTGGTTGCAGTTTGTGCCAGACCGATTAGCAATCCACCCGCAATGGTGAAATTGAGGATATCGGTAGAAACTGCCATGCCAGCCAAACCCAATGAATACAGAAGACCACCAGCAACCATGATCTTGAATGCGCCGTAGCGATCAGCCAAAGCGCCCGTAATAGGCTGAAATACGCCCCAAGTCAGATTCTGCAGGGCGATAGTTAGGGCGAATGTTTCACGACCCCACTCATTGGCAGAGGTGATTGGCAAGTTGAATAAACCAAAGCCATGACGAATACCCATGGACATAGTGACCATGAAGCCCCCAAAAATGAGGACTTGTTTGATGGTGAGCGATGGTTTGATAGTGCTCATGGCTTAAATGATTCCTTTGTCGCGCAATACATGAATCGCTTTGTCATCGAGATGGAGGCGATCATGCAAGATTTCGTCGGTATGTTGGCCCAGTGTTGGTGGTGCCATGCGAACTTCAGTCGGTGTTTTAGAAAGCTTCATTGGACTTGCAACTAATTTCATATTGCCAACAGTAGGGTGCGGCACATTGAGTTGAACGTTTCTGGCGATAACCTGCTCATTTTCGAACACTTCTTTGAAGTCATTGATCGGTCCGCATGGAACATTTGCTTCTTCTAATAAGGCAATCCATTGCCCTTTCGTTTTCTTGCTAGTCATTTGCTCTAGCAGAGAAACTAATTGCTTACGATGTTGAACACGCAATGGATTATTTACATACAGTGGGTTGTCAGCCAAATGGGCTTCGCCACCTACTGTCACAAATTGTCTGAACTGACCATCATTGCCAGCTGCCACAATGATCCAGCCATCCGATGTTGGAAAGGTTTGATAGGGAACAATGATAGGGGAGGCATTACCCCAACGTTTAGGCACTTCGCCAGTAGTGAGATAGGCGCTAGATATATTGGCCATTACTGCAATCTGAGTATCTAGCAAGGACATATCGATATACTGACCTTCACCGGTATGATCACGGTGAATAATGGCTGCCAGAATTGCTGAGGAGGCATACATGCCGGTAAAAATATCGGCAATCGCAACCCCCGATTTTTGCGGGCTAGCACCTTCAAAATCATGAGCTTCTCCGGTAACGCTCATAAAACCACCCATACCCTGAATAATGAAGTCGTAACCAGGGCGATGTGCGTAAGGACCCGTTTGACCAAAGCCAGTAATCGAGCAATAGACCAGATCAGGCTTTACTTTTTTAAGACTCTCATAATCAAGGCCATATTTGGCCAGATCACCCACCTTATAGTTTTCAATCACCACATCCGACTCTGTTGCAAGCTTGCGTATGATTTCCTGACCTTCCGGCTTAGAAATATCGATCGTGATTGAGCGTTTGTTTCGATTGATGCAAATAAAGTAGGCAGACTCCTTGGTTTCCTGACCATTGGCATCTTTAGCAAAAGGAGGGCCCCACTGGCGGGTGTCATCTCCGGCGCCAGGGCGCTCAACTTTAATGACGTCAGCACCCAGATCTGCGAGGTTTTGGGCACACCAAGGGCCAGCTAGTACCCGGCTAAGGTCTAAAACACGAATATGACTTAAGGCTCCCATGCCCTGATTTTGGCATGAATGACAGGGGAATTCTGGAAAAGTTCCGCTTTGAGCTCAGACATGGCTACAATTTGCGCGCATGGCTACCCGTAAAACTTCCGAATACAGCGAATCATCGATTCAGGTCCTAAAAGGCCTAGAACCAGTCCGTCAACGGCCTGGAATGTACACCCGAACCGATAATCCCTTGCATATCATCCAGGAGGTTTTGGATAACGCCTCTGACGAGGCATTAGGTGGATTTGGTAAGCAAATCATTGTGACTATGCATACCGACGGCAGTGTGAGTGTTGAAGATGATGGTCGAGGTATTCCAGTAGGAATGCATCCTACTGAAAAACTCCCGGTAGTGGAAATCGTATTTACCCAATTGCATGCCGGCGGCAAATTTGAAAAAGGTTCTGGTGGTGCGTACGCATTCTCAGGAGGCCTGCATGGTGTTGGTGTTTCTGTCACCAACGCGCTATCCAAAAGATTAGAGGTAACCGTTTGGCGCGATGGGCAGATTTCTACTTTGACTTTTGCAGATGGCAGAGTTATTGAGAAACTCAAAACAAAGCCATCATCCAAAGAAGATAAATCTCATGGCACGCGAGTGCGTGCATGGCCCGATGGCAAGTATTTTGATAGCTCGGCTATCCCAATGGCTGACCTGATTCGCCTTTTACGCTCTAAGGCAGTTCTCTTGCCTGGCGTGAAAGTGACTCTCATACAAGAAAAATCGGGTGAGAGTCAGACTTGGCAATATGCCCAAGGTTTACGCGGCTACTTAAACGAAGCCATTGCGCAATCAGGACATGGCCCGGAAGTTATTCCTCCATTCGAAGGTGAGCAATATGCTACTGGCACAGGGGAAGAGGACTCATTTGCTGAAGGTGAGGGCGCTGCTTGGGTGGTTTGCTGGACTGAAGATGGTGCACCGGTTCGCGAGAGTTATGTCAATCTCATTCCAACGCCTGCCGGTGGAACGCATGAAAGTGGTTTGCGAGAAGGCCTCTTTAATGCTGTCAAAGGCTTTATTGAAATGCATGCTTTACAACCTAAAGGTGTCAAGCTGATGCCAGAGGACGTATTTGCGCGTGCCTCTTTTATTTTGTCTGCCAAAGTATTAGATCCACAGTTTCAAGGACAAATTAAAGAGCGCTTAAATTCTCGCGATGCTGTCAGATTGGTATCAGGGTATGCCAAGTCTGCCTTAGAGCTTTGGCTTAACCAGCACGTAGATTACGGTCGCAAACTGGCTGACCTTGTGATTAAGCAGGCTCAAGCAAGAACCAGGGCTGGTCAAAAGGTTGAGAAGAAAAAATCTTCCGGTGTTGCAGTACTCCCTGGGAAACTGACTGACTGCGAGAGTCAAGACATCTCCATGAATGAGATCTTCCTTGTTGAAGGTGATTCAGCGGGCGGCTCAGCCAAAATGGGTCGAAATAAAGAATATCAAGCCATCTTGCCTTTGCGCGGTAAGGTTCTCAATACTTGGGAAGCAGAACGTGATCGCTTATTTGCCAACAATGAGGTGCACGATATTGCAGTAGCCATTGGTGTGGACCCCCATGGCCTAAACGATGATCCTGATTTGTCGAACTTGCGTTATGGCAAAGTTTGCATATTGTCTGATGCGGATGTTGATGGAGCTCATATTCAGGTACTTTTGTTAACTCTGTTCTATAAGCATTTCCCCAAGCTGATTGATTTAGGTCATGTGCATATTTCTAGGCCGCCACTTTTTAGAGTAGATGCGCCAGCACGCGGCAAGAAACCAGCACAAAAAATTTATGCGCTTGATGCTAGTGAGCTACAGGCAATTGAAGATAAATTGCGTAAAGATGGTGTTAAAGAATCCGCCTGGCAAATCTCTCGCTTTAAAGGCTTGGGAGAAATGAGTGCTGAGCAATTATGGGATACCACCCTTAACCCAGACACACGTCGTTTGCTGCCGGTCACTTTAGGCTCTTGGACTGAAGATGAAACTTTTAAAACTATGGATATGCTGATGGGCAAATCCGAATCTGGAGCAAGACGCGATTGGCTGGAAGAGCGCGGCAATGAAGTTGAGGCAGACATTTAATGGCAATAAAAAAAACTCCAGTGAAGAAGCCTGCAGTTCAGCAGGCCGATCTATTCTCTGATTCCATTGAGGTGGAGGAGACTCCTAAGACAAAGAAACCTCAGGGCCCAAATGACCCGCATGATCCAAAGACAATGGATCTCAATGAAGATAGTAAAGATAGCTTGACCCTGGCGGTATACGCTGAGCGGGCTTATCTTGATTATGCGATTAGTGTTGTGAAAGGGCGTGCTCTACCAGAAGTATCGGATGGTCAGAAGCCAGTACAACGCCGTATTTTGTTCTCTATGAGCGAAATGGGTCTTCGCGCCGATGCCAAGCCAGTGAAGAGCGCGCGAGTTGTGGGTGACGTACTCGGCAAGTTTCATCCTCACGGCGATCAATCTGCTTATGACGCATTGGTGCGCTTGGCGCAAAGTTTTTCACTACGTTATCCCTTAATTGATGGTCAAGGTAACTTTGGTTCACGCGATGGCGATGGCGCAGCGGCGATGCGTTACACCGAAGCGCGTTTAACGAAGATTGCTGGCTTGCTATTGAGCGAAATTGATGAGGGTACCGTTGATTTTGCGCCTAACTATGACGGCTCATTTCAGGAGCCTAAGTTATTGCCAGCACGTCTACCGTTTGTTCTTTTAAACGGGGCATCTGGCATTGCCGTTGGTATGGCAACAGAAATTCCTTCGCATAATTTGCGTGAAGTTGCGAGTGCTGCAATTGCTTTGATGAAGTCTCCCAAACTATCTACTGAGGATTTGTTAGGAATCATGCCTGGCCCAGACTATCCTGGTGGCGGACAAATCATCTCATCTTCGGCAGAGATTGCCCAGATCTACGAAACTGGCCGTGGCAGTATTAAAGTGCGCGCTCGCTGGTCTGTTGAGGAATTGGCCCGCGGTCAATGGCAAATCGTTGTGAATGAATTGCCACCAGCAACTTCTTCTCAGCGTGTTCTCCAAGAGATTGAAGAGATTACCAACCCAAAAATAAGGGTTGGTAAAAAGACCCTAACTCCTGAGCAAAATAATCTGAAGTCCACCATTCTGAATGTATTAGATGGTGTTCGCGATGAATCGAGCAAAGATGCCGCAGTACGTTTAGTCTTTGAGCCCAAGAGTAAAAATATTGATGTCAATGAGTTTGCCAATCTTTTGCTAGCCCATACCTCCTTAGAATCCAATGCGCCAATGAACTTGGTGATGATTGGCAATGATGGTCGTCCACGTCAAAAAGGTCTTAAAGAGATTCTGACCGAGTGGGTTGAGTTTAGAGTTGCCACGGTAACCCGCCGCACTCAGCACCGCTTAGGCAAGGTTAAAGATCGCATGCATATATTGGAAGGGCGATTAACCGTTCTTCTCAATATTGATAAGGTCATCAAGATTATTCGCAATAGCGATGAGCCGAAGGCTGATCTGATCAAAGAATTCAAGTTATCCGATCGCCAGGCTGAAGATATTCTCGATATTCGTTTGCGTCAGCTGGCACGTCTTGAAGGCATCAAAATTGAACAAGAGCTTAAAGAGCTCAAAGCTGAGCGAGATGATCTAGAGGGCTTGCTACAAAGCGATACTGTTCTGCGGAAGCGCATCATCAAAGAGATCGAATCCGATATGAAGGATTTTGGTGATGATCGTCGCACCTTAATTCAGGAAGACAAGCGTGCTATTGCTGAAACAAAAGTTATTGATGAGCCTGTTACTGTGATCGTCTCCCAAAAAGGTTGGGTACGCGTGCGTCAGGGTCATGAACATGACTCCACCCAATTTAGTTTTAAAGCGGGCGACGGCATGTATGACACCTTTGAAGTTCGCACCGTTGATGTGATGCAAGGCTTTGGTAGCGATGGGCGAGTCTACACAGTGCCTGTCAGTGAATTGCCAGGTGCACGTGGCGATGGTTCACCACTAACCAGCTTTGTTAATTTGGCCCCTGGTTCGCAAATGGTTGCTTACTATGCGGGTCAGCCAGACGATTTAGTGTTGCTATCTACTAAAGCTGGTTATGGCTTTTTGGCAAATGTAGCAGATATGAGTACCCGTAATAAAGCGGGTAAATCTTTTGTCAGCATTGATGCCAAAGTAGTTGGTGATGCACCTTTGGGTGCAGTCAAGGTCAAGGTTGGTATGAAGCAGGTTGCTTGCTTGTCACAAGCCTCTAAATTATTGGTATTCCCATTAGATGAACTCAAACGTTTACCCACTGGTGGCAAAGGTGTGATCTTGATGGGCTTGGACGATAAAGAATTCTTAGCATCTGCAATTGCTGTTGGGTCAGATGGCGCTACCTATACTGGTGCTGGGCGTGCTGGCAAGCCAACAGAGCTCAATCTGGATGCGAAGACACTCAAATCATTTGCTGGCAACCGCGCACGCAAAGGGCACTTTGTTGAGCCACGTTTGAAAGACGGCAAGCTGAAGGCGAACTAAGAAAACTAGAGAACTTAGTTTTTCTTTGGAACGCTAATGCCGTACTTCACGGCAATCACCTCCGCCAAAATCGATACTGCAATTTCTGGTGGAGTGAGTGCACCGATGTACAAGCCCACTGGGCCATAAAGTTTGTCTACCTGCTCTTGACTCAGATCGAACTCTAAGAGACGCTCTTTCCGTGTTTTGGTGTTCTTGCGACTACCTAATGCCCCAACATAAAAAGCGGGGGACTTTAAGGCCTCCATCAGCGCCATGTCATCTAGCTTTGGGTCGTGAGTCAGCGCCACGACAGCAGTATGGGGGTCGACTCCAATCTCAAGCAATACATCATCGGGCATGCCCTTAAAGAAAATAATATCGTCACGATTTAAGCCTTCTGCGTATTCTTCACGAGGGTCAATCACAATCACTTCAAAATCAGATGCAAGCGCAAAGTCCGCTGTATAGAGCGATAGTTGGCCAGCGCCAATAATGACCATGCGCCAACGTGGCCCGTAGGTGGTTTGCATCTCATGATCGTTGCAAAGAAACTCATCATGACGAGAGCCAGTACCTAGTGAAGATATGCCAGTATCGATGCTGACGGAACGCCGAGTGATTTGATGCGAAGAAATTTGCTCAAGCAGCTTCTCTAGCACTGCAAGCTCTGGTTTGGGCTCGACGAGCAGCCGCAGAGTTCCGCCACATGGAAGGCCAAAGCGCGCTGCTTCTTGTTGACTGACCCCATAGACCACCATTTCAGGAGTAGCTCTGGTCAGAATTTCTGTTTGTACGCGACGAATCAAATCATCTTCAACGCAGCCGCCCGAAACAGAGCCCGATACTTGACCATCATCCCGAATGGCAAGCCAAGAACCAACAGGTCTTGGGGCAGAACCCCAAGTTTGTACAACTGTAGCAATAGCCACAGAGTGGCCGGCTTTCAGCCAGCTGACGGCAGAACGAAGGACGCTTAAATCGGTGCTATTCATGCGGTGAATGATCTTTATTGTTTATTTTTCTAGTTTCCTATTTATTATCACTCTAATGACATCTTTGGGTATGCAATCTGGTTCGGTAGATCTTCGCTTGGCAGTGCTGTTGCTGGCTGCTGGTGAGGGCAGTCGTCTGGGCTCAATTCCCAAGGCACTTTTACAAAAGGAGGGCAAAAGCCTTTTAAGTCGTTTTTCCCAGTCGCTTAAAGCCTTCTCTCCAGTAGAATTTATCGTTGTGACTGGCTTTCATGAACAAGAGATTGAGGCAGGGTTAAAACAACTCCGACAGGATGATGAATTACCAATTCAATCAGTATGCAACCCTCATCCAGAACAAGGACAAGCATCTTCAGTGCGCTTGGGCCTAGAGGCTTTAAAGAGTAATTACGATGTGCTATTAGTTGCACTATGCGATCAACCGCTCGTGGGCGCTATGGAGATTGATACATTGCTGAAACAATTTAAGCAGCGAGATCAGCCAAAAGAAGTGGTAATGCCCATGGTAGGAGAGCAAAGAGGTAACCCAGTCGTGTTTTCACATAAAGTCATTGCGGATATTTTGGCAATACCCAAAATGGCTTGTAGGCCCTATATGGATCAGCATCCAGAGTTAGTCCAGATTTTTGTTACAGACAATCCAGCCTATATCGCAGACGTTGATACTGAAGCTGATCTTTCTGAATTTAACTTAAAGCGCGTTTAAATCTCGGCAATCAATTCAATTTCAACGCAAGCACCCAAAGGAATTTGTGCAACACCAAATGCACTACGGGCATGCTTACCTGCATCACCAAAGACTTCAGCAAGTAATTCTGAGCAGCCATTTATGACTAAATGTTGTTCAGTGTATTGATCGGTAGAATTGACTAGTCCCATGACTTTGACGATGGACTTGACTTTGTCTAGAGAGCCCAAATGATTTTGTAATGTGGCAATGAGGTCAATCGCTACTGATCTTGCAGCAGCCTTACCGGCATCGGTATCCATGTCCTTACCCAGCTTTCCGACCCAAGGCTTGCCATCTTTCTTGGCGATATGACCCGATAGAAAAACGGTATTACCAGTTTTTCTAGCCATCACGTAAGCGGCTGCAGGGGGGCCAGCCGGGGGAAGCTCAATCCCGAGAGATTTCAGGCGATCTAGATAGGGTTTATTCATGATGAGGGGTCCATATTGGGTAGATGAGCAATCTTACTGGCAAGCGCTTTGGCGCCATCTTCTTTTCGAAGCTTTTACGGTTTTTGGGGGCTCAAATCAGTCAGATAACGCCTCTAGATGCATCAGTCCGCTATAATCTGTCCACTCGAATTAAATCAAACTCATTAAAACTGATTTCTATGAAAAAAAGAACAATTCTTCCTCGATTGCTACTGGCTGCTGGTTTGGTGCTCGCTGGTTTTGCTGCCCAGGCCAATGAAGTTAAGGGGAGCGCTACTGCTGCAAATGCCAAAGTATGGCTTTGCGTTGGCTGTCACTCTATTCCCGAATACCGCGCTGACTATCCATTGGTCTATAAAGTGCCCATGATCGGCGGCCAAAATGCAGCCTATATTGCTAGCGCACTAGCGGCATATAAGAAGGGCGAAAGAAAGCATCCAACCATGCGTGCTATTGCTGGCAGCCTTTCTGATCAGGATATGGCCGACCTTGGCGAATACTATGCTGCGCAAACAGCCAGCTCACCTAAAAACCCATTGAAGTGATAGAGATACGTTTATGAAATTTGCACTAATTACCGCAGTTTTGTTTTCTAGTATTGGCCTAGTGAATGTTGCTAATGCTGCTAGCGTAGACAAGGGTCAAGCATTGGTAGAGAAGGGCAATTGCGCTTCTTGCCATGGCGCTGGACTCAATGCTCCGATTCTGCCTATCTATCCAAAACTGGCTGGTCAATACCCCGACTATCTTTACTATGCATTAAAGGCCTATAAAGTAGGGGGCGGTAATCCGCAATATGGTCGCAATAACGCCATCATGGGTGGGCTAGTTCAAGGCTACTCTGATGCTGATATGCAAGACATTGCGGCTTATATTGCCTCTTTACCTGGAAACTTCGTTATTAGAAAGTAGTCTCAGCGGTTTTCCAATAAAGTAATGGCTTAGAATATTCTTCTAAGCCATTGTTATTTATAGGTATTTAGTATTACTTTAGCGCTTCTAAGCCATGGGTAAAGTGTTTGCGCATCGCAGCTTCAGCTGCTAACTCATCGCGCTTTAGAATTGCCCGAAGAATCTCACGATGCTCAATGAGAGAGTTTTGAAGCCTTCCTGTACTCGTTAGCGAGTCTTTTCTGTGCAATTTCAGCACTTTTCTTAAATCGTCAATCACCCCATTCATCCAGCGGTTACCAGCAATTTGCTGGATTAATTCATGAAATTTGACGTTTATTTCAAAGAATTGCTCAATATCCCGGTCTGCTGCAGCAGTTTCTAGACGATGGTGCAAGTGATCTAGGAGATTGAGCTCATCTTCTGTAGCCTTAAGGGCCGCTTCTTTTGCTGCTTGGCCTTCTAAAAGGGATAAAACAGTGAATATTTGCACTAAATCACTTCTATTGACCTCTGTTACGTAGGCGCCACGTCGCATTTTCATAGTCACCAGGCCCTCAGAGGCTAATGCCTTGATAGCTTCACGCATGGGTGTGCGGCTAATCCCAAATTGTTCGGCTAATGATTGCTCATCTAGCCAGCTTCCAGGAGCTAATTGCTTAGCAAATATCTGGTCTCGTAACCTGTCAGCCACGTCCTCATATAAGGGCCTATTGTTCAGTTTTGTATTCATAATTATGTATACATATTAACTGGACAAATTATCAATAGTCAAGCAGAATTAGAAAATTAGATGCAATGCAACAAATTGACTAGGAGTGCCTTGTGAGTTCAGAAAAGAAACAGTCATCAGGAAGATCATGGCCAGCAGTTCCAGACTCGAATTTAGAGGATTGGAAAAATTCTGCCCAGAAGTCAGCGCCAAACGGCGATCCAGAAAAGCTTGGATGGAATACTCCAGATGGTATTCATATTAAGGCGCTCTATACAGCTGCTGATACACAAGACCTCAATTACACCGATACCTTGCCAGGTTTTGAACCTTATTTACGCGGTCCTCAAGCTACGATGTATTCGGTACGTCCATGGACGATTCGGCAGTACGCCGGTTTTTCAACTGCCCAAGAATCTAATGCGTTTTATCGCAAAGCTTTAGCTGCTGGTGGTCAAGGCGTATCCGTTGCATTTGACCTAGCCACTCACCGTGGTTATGACTCAGATCATCCACGAGTTACTGGTGATGTTGGTAAAGCCGGAGTTGCAATTGATTCTGTAGAAGACATGAAGATTTTGTTTGATGGCATTCCATTGGATAAAGTTTCTGTGTCGATGACCATGAATGGCGCCGTCTTGCCTGTACTTGCTGGCTACATCGTGGCAGGTGAAGAGCAAGGCGTTAAACAAGAGCAATTATCTGGAACGATTCAGAATGACATTCTGAAAGAGTTCATGGTGCGTAATACCTATATCTATCCACCAGAACCCTCTATGCGAATTATTGGTGACATTATTGAATACACCGCCAAGCACATGCCCAAATTTAACTCGATATCGATCTCGGGTTATCACATGCAAGAAGCAGGCGCTAATCAAGTTCTGGAACTGGCTTTTACATTGGCTGATGGCAAAGAGTATGTCAAAACGGCGCTTGCTAAAGGATTAGATGTTGATGGCTTTGCAGGCCGTTTGTCATTCTTTTTCGCTATTGGCATGAACTTCTACTTAGAAGTCGCCAAGTTACGCGCTGCAAGATTATTGTGGTGGCGCATCATGAAGTCGTTTGAGCCAAAGAATCCAAAGTCCTTGATGTTGCGCACTCATTGCCAAACATCAGGCTGGTCTTTAACCGAACAAGACCCCTACAACAACGTTGTGAGAACAACGGTTGAAGCAATGGCAGCTGTATTTGGTGGTACCCAGTCCTTGCATACCAACTCCTTTGATGAGGCGATTGCCTTACCTTCAGAGTTTTCAAGTCGGATTGCAAGAAACACGCAATTAATTCTTCAGGAAGAGACCCATATCACTAGCGTGATCGATCCTTGGGCTGGTTCTTACATGATGGAGAACCTCACCCAGGAGATGGCAGACAAGGCTTGGGAGATTATTCAAGAAGTCGATGCAATGGGCGGCATGACTAAGGCGGTTGAAAGTGGTTGGGCTAAATTGAAGATTGAAGCTTCTGCTGCTGAAAAGCAGGCCAAGATAGATTCGGGCGCCGATGTGATTGTTGGCGTCAATAAATACAAACTCGATAAAGAAGATCTCGTTGACGTCTTAATGATCGATAACGATCGCGTTCGTGAGGGTCAAGTTGCACTCTTGAATCAAATCAAAGCAAAGCGTGATAGCAATAAAGTAGCAGCCGCATTAGAAGCATTAACAAAAGCCGCTGAGGACAACACCGGAAACTTATTGGAATTGGCTGTTGATGCCATTCGTTTACGTGCCACGGTTGGTGAAGTGTCTGATGCATTGGAGAAAGTTTACGGGCGCCATCGCGCCGATACTCAAAAGGTGACCGGAGTGTATGCAGCTGCCTATGACTCAGCCGAGGGCTGGGAAAAACTCAAAGTAGAAATTGCCGACTTTGCTAAAGATTTTGGTCGTCGCCCCCGCGTGATGATTGCCAAGCTAGGCCAAGACGGGCATGACCGCGGTGCAAAGGTAGTCGCTACTGCCTATGCAGACTTGGGATTTGATGTGGATATCGGCCCCCTGTTTCAAACTCCTGAGGAGTGTGCACGCCAGGCAATCGAGAACGATGTACATGCCTTAGGTGTCTCTACCTTAGCTGCAGGTCATAAGACCTTAGTGCCCGCAATCATTGCAGAACTTAAAAAACAAGGTTCTGACGACATCATCGTTTTTGTGGGCGGCGTGATTCCAAGACAAGACTACGAGTTTCTTTATGAAGCGGGTGTGAAGGGTATTTATGGTCCAGGTACACCCATTCCGGCTTCCGCTAAGGATGTGCTTGAGCAAATTCGTAAATCGGTAAAACCAGCTTAACTCAGGCCTTATTACATGCTCCAAGCTGCCGATCAGATCTTAGTGAATGATCTCACTAGCGCGCCATCGCTTAAACAGCGACGTGCTTTAGCAAAGATTATTACTTTGCTTGAATCTACTCGCTTAGATCACCGCAAGCGTGCAGATGATGTACTAAATACTCTGCTACCTAAGACTGGGAATTCATTTCGCTTGGGTATTTCTGGGGTTCCAGGTGTTGGCAAGTCCACACTGATCGAAGCCCTTGGTCTTTATCTGATTAAAAAAGGCCATCGGGTTGCCGTGTTGGCAATTGATCCATCTTCAAGTTTGTCTGGCGGATCCATTTTGGGTGACAAAACCCGCATGGAGCGCCTCTCAGTTTTAGAAGACGCTTTTATTAGACCAAGCCCATCTTCTGGAACCTTAGGTGGTGTTGCAGAGAAGACCCGTGAAGCCATGCTGGTCGCAGAGGCTGCTGGATTTGATTTCATCATCGTTGAGACGGTCGGCGTTGGTCAAAGTGAAATTGCAGTCGCTGGCATGACAGATATGTTCTTGCTGATGCAATTACCCAATGCTGGAGACGATCTGCAGGCCATCAAAAAAGGTGTGATGGAAATTGCAGATCTGATTGCTATTAATAAAGTCGATATTGATCCCGATGCAGCGATGAGAGCGCAATTATTCATTACGAGTTCACTGCGTTTACTCGGCTTTCAGGGCAATCCAGATCACGCCTCCCATCAACAGGAGTTTTGGCACCCAACGGTAATCACCTTGAGTGCACTTGAGGGCAAAGGTGTACCTGAGCTCTGGGACAAAGTGAGCCATTTTGAAAGGCTGCAAAAGGCCAACGGCAAGTTTGAGAGTCGTCGCAAACAACAAGCAGGCGCATGGATGTGGGATCGAATCGATGCAGGCTTAAAGAGCGCATTTCGTAATAATGCGCAAGTTCAAGAGCTATTACCAATCTTAATTGCACAGGTAAATCAAGGAACTATGGCAGCTTCAGTGGCGGCAAGACGCCTACTGGAATCCATGGGCCATGAATTTTTCTAAGGAGCAGTACATGAAGGAAATCATTCAGCAGCTGGAAGCCAAACGCGAACTTGCCCGATTAGGTGGCGGGCAAAAGCGTATCGCCGCTCAGCATGCGAAGGGCAAACTCACTGCCCGTGAGCGCATTGAACTCCTACTCGATGCGGGCACTTTTGAAGAGTGGGATATGTTCGTTGAACATCGTTGTCATGATTTCGGAATGGCCGATCAAACGGTTCCAGGTGATGGTGTCGTGACTGGATACGGAATGATTAATGGTCGTCTCGTATTTGTATTTTCACAAGACTTCACAGTGTTAGGCGGGTCTTTGTCTGAAGCTCATGCTGAAAAGATTTGCAAGATCATGGATCAGGCCCTCAAGGTCGGCGCTCCCGTGATTGGTTTAAATGACTCTGGCGGTGCACGTATTCAAGAGGGCGTTGCTTCTTTGGGTGGTTATGCCGAGATTTTCCAACGCAATGTAACCGCCTCGGGTGTGATTCCACAGATTTCCTTAATCATGGGGCCGTGCGCAGGTGGTGCTGTGTATTCGCCAGCGCTAACCGATTTCATCTTCATGGTTAAAGATAGCTCCTACATGTTCGTAACTGGCCCAGAAGTAGTGAAGACAGTTACCCATGAGGATGTCACCTCAGAAGAATTGGGCGGTGCAGTTACACACTCAACCGTCTCTGGTGTTTGTGATTTAGCCTTTGATAACGATGTTGATGCCATCATGATGTTACGTCGTTTCTTTAACTATCTACCGCTATCGAACCGCGAAAAGCCACCACTCATTAAAGGTGCAAATCGAACTGAAGAGCCTGATTTTTCATTAGATACGCTAGTCCCGTCTAATCCAAATCAACCTTACGATATGAAGGAGTTGATTGCAAAGATTGTCGATGACGGAGAATTCTTTGAACTTCAGCCTGACTATGCCAAAAACATTGTGATTGGCTTTGCGCGCATGGAAGGCCGCTCTATTGGTATCGTCGCTAATCAGCCTTTAGTATTGGCTGGTTGCCTGGACATTAAGGCCTCTATCAAGGCTGCACGTTTTGTACGATTCTGTGATGCCTTTAATATTCCTGTGGTGACTTTGGTTGATGTTCCAGGATTTATGCCAGGTACTGCTCAAGAGTATGGTGGAATCATTAAACACGGCGCTAAATTACTCTATGCCTATGCAGATTGCACTGTCCCTAAAGTAACATTGATTACTCGTAAAGCCTACGGTGGCGCCTATGACGTGATGGCATCTAAGCATTTACGCGGTGATGTGAATTTCGCATGGCCCTCTGCTGAGATCGCAGTAATGGGGCCAAAGGGTGCTGTAGAAATTATCTTCCGCGAAGAAAAGTCGGATCCAGAAAAAATTGCAGCCCGTGAAGCTGAATACAAGGCCAAGTTTGCAAACCCATTTGTGGCAGGACGTCGTGGCTATATTGATGATGTGATTTTGCCCCACGAAACTCGAAAACGTATCGCTCGTTCCTTGGCGATGCTAAAAGATAAAGAATTAAAAAATCCTGCGCGTAAACACGGCAATATTCCCCTGTAAAGGCGCAACAAATCATGACTACAAAAATGTTTACGAAAATCCTCATTGCCAACCGCGGTGAGATCGCATGCCGCGTAATGAGTACAGCGAAGAAGATGGGCATTAAGACGGTTGCCGTTTACTCAGAGGCTGATCAGGAAGCGCGACACGTGCAATTAGCAGATGAGGCCGTTTGCATTGGACCTGCACCCTCTAGAGAATCGTATCTGGTGATTGATCGAATCATTCAAGCCTGTAAAGATACTGGGGCACAAGCAGTTCACCCGGGCTATGGCTTTTTATCTGAGAACGAACAGTTCGCTAAGCGTTGCGAAGAAGAGGGAATCGTCTTTATTGGCCCTAAATATCAATCGATTGCCGCCATGGGAGACAAGATTGCCTCCAAGAAGTTAGCAATAGAGGCTAAGGTCAGCACGATCCCTGGCCATAACGAGGCGATTGCGAGTAGTGATGAGGCAGTCAAGATTGCACAAGGTATTGGCTACCCCGTCATGATCAAAGCATCTGCTGGCGGGGGTGGTAAAGGTTTGCGGGTGGCATTTAATGATAAAGAAACTGCCGAAGGTTTTGCTGCTTGCAAGACTGAAGCGATGAGTAGTTTTGGAGATGACCGTATTTTTATTGAGAAGTTTGTTGAAGGTCCGCGCCATATTGAAATTCAGGTCTTAGGAGATTCTCATGGCAATGTGGTGTATTTGAATGAGCGTGATTGCTCGATTCAACGCCGTCATCAGAAGGTCATTGAAGAAGCGCCTTCCCCATTTATCGATCCTGAAACCCGTAAGGCAATGGGCAAACAAGCGGTTGCCTTGGCTAAAGCGGTCAATTATCAATCTGCCGGCACAGTGGAATTCGTTGTTGGCAAAGACAAGTCTTTTTATTTCCTGGAGATGAATACCCGTCTGCAGGTTGAGCATCCGGTAACTGAATCAATTACTGGTCTTGACCTAGTTGAGCAAATGATCCGTGTTGCCGCTGGTGAAAAGCTGGCTTTTAAACAAGAAGATGTGAAATTAGATGGCTGGTCAATGGAATGTCGTATTAATGCAGACGACCCGTTCCGTAACTTTTTGCCATCTACTGGCCGCCTAGTGAAATATCGGCCGCCAGAGTCCGTAAATGGCGTACGAGTAGATACGGGTGTATACGAGGGCGGTGAGATCCCAATGTATTACGACTCAATGATTGCAAAGTTAATCGTTCACGGCAAGGATCGGGCAGAAGCGATTGAGAAAATGCGTTCGGCCCTAAATGACTTTGTGATTCGGGGCATTCATTCAAATATTCCTTTTCAGGCAGCCTTATTGCAGCATCCCCGTTTTGTTAGCGGTGATTTCACAACCGGCTTTATTGCGCAGGAGTATCCAGAGGGCTTTAAAAAGGACTCCGTCCAGCCATCCGATCCAAAGCGCTTGGCTGCATTAGCTGCATTTATGCGCTATCGCTATTTAGAGCACATCAAAATGATTGATGGTCAGTTAGCCGGCCATGAAATGATCATTGCAAAGAAGTTTGTTGTGGTCACTGGTAAAAAATCAGGGTCAATGAATGATCCTATTGAAGTGCCTATTCGTGTTGAGCTAAAAGATAGCATCTATTCGGTGTATATCGACGAGTCTGATGGTGTCAGTCGCTATGACATTGTGAGTCATTGGCGTCCGGGACAAATTTGCCTTCATGCCATCATTAATGGCACGCATAAAGTGACCGCACAGGTTGAACGACGTGGCGTGCGACATCTGCTAACTCTCGACGGCACTCACTTTGAGTGCATGGTGCTAAGCCCATTAGGTGCTGAGCTACAGCGCCGCATGCCAGTTAAGCTACCGCCTGATACTTCCAAATTAGTGATGTCACCGATGCCTGGTCTATTGACAAAAATAGCCATTAAGGTTGGCGACGCTGTAACAGCCGGACAAAAACTCGCATCTATCGAAGCCATGAAAATGGAGAATACCATCTCAGCAATGCAGGATGGTGTTGTAGCGGAGATATGCGCTAAAGAAGGTGATAGCTTGGCGGTTGATCAGCTCATCATTCGCTTTGAATAAGGGGTAGTCATGTCAGCTAAGCCATTCAAAATTTTGGGCATTCAGCAAATCGCCATTGGCGGAGAAAGTAAAGAGCGCCTCAAGAAGTTATGGGTTGATATGCTCGGCTTTGACTATAAAAGCACTTTTGTTTCTGAGCGTGAAAATGTGGATGAAGATATTTGTGCGATTGGCAAAGGGGCTCATGAGATTGAAATAGACCTAATGCAGCCCTTTGATATTGAAAAAAAGCCTGCAGTTCATCAAACCCCTTTAAATCACATCGGCTTATGGGTAGATGATTTACCTAAAGCGGTTGAGTGGTTATCGGCAAATGGCCTACGCTTTGCTCCTGGTGGAATACGGAAAGGTGCAGCTGGATATGACATCACTTTTGTTCACCCCAAAGGGAACGATGAGTTCCCCATTAGCGGGGAGGGAGTCTTAATTGAGCTCGTTCAAGCTCCTCCTGAGGTCATCGCAGAATTGGGTTCATAATTTGCCATTTACAGCAAATTAAAAAAGAGCCTAAATTGACGCGCATATTAGCCATCGACACCTCAACAGCTTGGTGCTCGGTGGCTTTATCTTTAGGTGATGAAACACCCATTCTCCGACATGAGTTGGTATCGGCTGGCGCTAGCCAACTGGTTTTACCCTGGGTACAAGCACTCCTAGAGCAAGCGAACATGAAGCTAAACGCGCTTGATGCAATTGCTGTTGGCATTGGTCCGGGGGCATTTACCGGTGTCAGGCTTGGTGTTGCGGCGGTACAGGGTCTGGCTATTTCATGTGATCTGCCCATTGTTCCAGTTGCCAGTCTGGATGCCATTGCAGCGCAATTATGCAAAACACATGACTTTGAACTAATCAAGCCAAGAAACTTTGCTATCGCCATCGATGCGCGAATGGATGAAATCTATTGGGCCAAATACGAGTCCGCCGGTCAGAAACAGAATTTACCAAAACGCATTGGCGATATTCATTTATCAAAACCAGAAGAATTAGAACTCACCGATATTCCTTTTTTAGCAGGATGTGCTATTAAAGTCTACGGCGATCGATTATTTTCTAAGGTAAAGAAGCCACTAGCATCCAATGCTCTTGATATCGAAATCCACTTAAGCGCCTTAGGCATCTTAGACTTTGCAAAGCAAGAGTTGAAAGAAGGACGGCAAATCAGTGTAAGGGAGCTCGAGCCACTGTACGTTCGTGACAAAGTTGCACTAACCACACAAGAGCGCTTGGAGGCTTTCAAGTAATGTCTGAGAGTATTGCTGAACTTTCTTTTCTACCGATGCAATCTGCAGATTTGGATGCTGTTCTAGCAATTGAAGCAGTCTCGCATCTTCACCCTTGGACCAAAGGCAACTTCACAGATTCTTTAGCTGCAGGCCACTGGGCTTATTGCATTCGGCCACAAGTAGATCAAGCTATCAAAGGTTCGTATTTAGATCCAGCCATCCTATGGGCTTACTGCGTTCTCTTTCCTGCTGTAGATGAATTACATTTGCTCAACATCACGGTTTCACCAAAATTGCGCCAGCTGGGATTAGCCACCAGAATGATGGCGGCAATTGAAGGCATTGCAGCCCAACAAAAGATGCCTAGAATGATTCTTGAGGTTAGGCCATCAAATGCAGCAGCAGTCACCCTGTACCAAAAACTGGGCTACGAGCAAATCGGTATCCGTAAAAACTACTATCCAGCCGACCCCCAATTAGGTACAAGGGAGGATGCCCTGGTAATGGCTAAATCGATTAAGCTAGAGACATGAGCAATTCACATTCCGCCTTCTTAAAAGAAATGGGCATCACCCAATGGTCAGCCAGAGAAGGTGATGGGTCATCTCCAGCCGAAACCTCTTCAGCAGGCATTCAGACTGCGAACACCAAGAGCGCGGAAGTGGTTGAAAAGACGCCTCAAGGCTGTTGGTGGTTCTTTGGAGCGCAACCACAGGGTGATGCTCAGGCTCTCTTTCAGAGCATGATTCGGGCTCTGGGTTTAGGGTCTCAAGAGTGGTCATGGAAGAATGCTAGCGATAATTTGAAGCAGCTACAAGCGCCCGAGAATGGTTTACCAGTAGTGGCGCTTGCCTTTGGTGGTGCTGTTGCTCAGAAAATTACTGGTGAGCGAGATGCATTGCCGCAACTGCGCGAAACTATCCTTGCATTAAATAATGGATCTGATGAAGAAATTCCAGTGATTGCTACATTTGATCTGGCTCAAATGATCGCCAAGCCAAAAGATAAGGTTTTGCTCTGGCAGGATCTACTATTAGCAAAGTCCGTACTGCAAAATATTTAATGCTTATGCTCACCAATTAGGTGCATAGAGTCATATTCAGCTTGGTTCTTCGCGTGACGCTTAATCACCAGCCACATGATGGCGCTAACAGCAAATCCAAAGCCAATGATGACGTAAGGAATTGGTACATCAAACCAGATCAACATCGAATACATTGCCAACATCATCAGCACTGAAATATTCTCATTAAAGTTTTGAACTGCAATAGAGTGGCCAGCAGACATCAGAACGTGACCGCGATGCTGAAGTAGCGCATTCATTGGCACAACAAAATAACCTGCAAGCCAGCCAACTACAATGAGTAAGAAATAAGCGGGCAACAAATTCAGGCTGATTTCCATCTTGCCGATTGTCATGACGGTCATATCAGGCAGCATATTAGAGTTATAGATGGCCATCACACAAACCACTAGACCCATAGCGATGCCATAAGGGAGCACTTTTAGCGAGCTGCGAAGAGGAACGCGTGAAGCAGCCCAAACGGCGCCACCAGCAACACCAATAGCTGAGATGGCTTGCAGAATAGCGCTTTGGGATAGATTCATATGTAAAGCAACCTGAGCCCACTTAATCACAATAAATTGCAAGGTAGCACCAGCGCCCCAAAACAAGGTTGTCACAGCTAATGAAATTTGACCTAAGCGATCATTCCATAAAGTTTTAAAGCACACAGAAAAATCTTTGATCAGCTCAATGGGATTGGCTTTTTGTGCAACATAGCGTGCCCCAGTATCGGGAATCTTAAGATTGATCAGCGCAGCGATGATGTAAATCATCATGATGATTAGGATGGCAGACTCTGCAGGAGTATCAATACCAGTATCTATAGTTGGCACATCTAATGCCAAGAGGCTTCCAGAAACTGTGCTGCTAATCAAGACGCCACCCAAAACAGTGCCTAAAATGATTGAGCCTACGGTAAGGCCTTCAATCCAGCCATTGGCAGCTACGAGCTTTTCTGGAGGGAGTAATTCAGTCAAAATCCCATACTTAGCTGGAGAATAAGCGGCAGCCCCAAGGCCCACGATCGCATAAGACAGTAATGGGTGACTTCCGAACAGCATTACGACACAACCAACAAATTTGATCGTATTGGTGATAAACATGACATTGCCCTTAGGGCGGGAGTCTGCAAAGGCGCCTACGAAGGCTGCAAGCACCACATAGGACAAAACGAAGAATAATTTGAGTAAAGGGGTCATCCAGGCCGGAGCTTGAAGCTGGGCCAAAAGGGCAATTGCCGCGATCAGCAATGCATTATCAGCAAGCGACGAAAAAAATTGCGCCGCCATAATGGTGTAAAAACTACGGTTCATTCGTACAATCTAGTCATTGAATCCATTAAAACACGAAAGGAGGGGTGAATATGGGCGCTACAGCTAATGGCTTAATAAATAGGCCAATTTTGGCATCTATTCACACTGATGCCTTTCAGCACAATTTAAACAGAGTTCGGGAACTTGCTCCAGAGTCCAAGATTTGGGCTGTTGTGAAGTCTAGCGCTTATGGCCACACTTTTGAGGCGGCATTGAAAGGTTTGGCTTCTACAGACGGTTTTGCACTGCTAAATATGCCAAATGCGTTGCGATTAAGGGAGTCTGGCTGGCAAGGACGAATCCTACTTTTAGAAGGGTTATTTCATGAAAGTGAATTGGCCTTGGCAGAAAAATTGTCATGTGACTTGGTGGTGCACTGCGAGATGCAAGTTCAATGGCTAGAAAAATATAAAGCCCGTAAGCCATTCAATATTTTTCTGAAAATGAATACCGGTATGAATCGCTTGGGCTTAAAGCCTGAAGCCTATAGAACCGCTTTTCACCGCTTACATGCTGCTGGGAACAAAATGCATCACATGACGCATTTTGCAAATGCGGATCAAGTAGATCGCTTGCCAACAGTGGGTAGCCAGTTGGAGATATTTAATGACACGATTGAAGGCTTAGATGCTCCAACATCGTTAGCTAATTCTGCAGCCATATTGTGGCATCGCAATGCTCTCGGAGATTGGGTGAGACCAGGAATCATGCTTTACGGTGCTTCACCAACCGGACTATATGCAGATATCAAGAACGCACACTTAAAAGCAGTGATGCAACTCGAGAGTGAAATCATTGATATCCAGGCATTAGAAAAGGGAGATCGCGTTGGTTATGGCGGTCGTTTTGAAGCGCCGCAAGCAATGAGAATTGGCATTGTGGCTTGTGGTTATGCCGATGGATATCCTCGTCATGCTAAAGATGGGACACCTGTTTGGGTCAGTGATGGCAGTAAAGATAGTGGGGTAATTTGTCCTATTGTCGGCCGTGTATCCATGGATATGTTGAGTATTGATTTGCGTGATGCGCCCCATGCCAAAATTGGCAGCACTGTTGAGCTTTGGGGTGATAGAGTGCCAGTAGATGATGTTGCACATATGAGCGACACCATCGGCTATGAACTGCTGTGTGCTGTAGCTCCGCGCGTGCCTGTTGCTGTTAAGTAAAAACGGAAAGTGCTCTACTTATTCCAGAACTGCCACCATCTACGTTCTTTTGCAACGCGCTGACCAGTCTCTAGCATTGGGCTATCTGGAAAGTTGAGCTTAAATACACGAGCTGTATCTTTACTCAGATCCGTCATACCTAATTTTTGGTAGGATTGATAGAGAATATAGAGCGCTTCCTCTACTGCAGGAGCGCGGTCATAGTCTCGAATGACGAGTTGCGCACGATTGGCGGAGGCCAAGTAGGCTCCACGTTGAAAGTAATAGCGAGCAACAATTACATCAGCTTCAGCCAAGGAGTTGACGATATAGCGCATTCGATCTAAAGCGTCAGGAGCATATTTGCTATTAGGGAAGCGCTCAGCAACGACTTTGAAGGACTCAAATGCATCTTTTGCTGCCTGAGGATCACGCTCACTTAAATCTTGACCCGTAAACTTACCAAGCCAACCTAAATCATCATTGAACGTAATGAGACCTCTAAGGTAGTAGCCATAATCTAAGTTAGGACTTCCTTGGTGAAGCTTAATGAATCGATCAATGGAAACTAAAGCTTGTGCCTGTTCCTGCGCCTTCCAATAGCAATAAGCAGTGTTAATTTGTGCTTGCTGCGAATAAGGGCCAAATGGAAAGCGTGCCTCTAGTTTCTCAAAGTATTTGCCGCACTTAGTAAAGTCACCATCTTTTAACTTGTCGGTTGCTTCAGAATAGAGTTTGGCCTCTGACCAAATATCGGTATCGTCTTTTTGACCATCCCCCGCACATCCACTCAGAAATAGTGCTGCTGTCAGCATAACTAAAAGCAGGGTCACTGGCCCGATATTTAAAAAAGTAGCCTTTTTTTGTGGGGCAGCATTCCCAGCAAGCCTTAAACTGGCGTCTGATATTACGTCGGACATAACTGAAAGGCTCTTTAAGCGTGGCATTGCCGCAAACTCCTGATTCGAATCCTGTTGATTATATCGATGAAGAGGATTTCATCTCCCTAGATATCCCTTTAGAGATGGCTGGGGAGAGGCTCGACAAGGTTCTAGCTGGGGCTTTGCCAGATTATTCTCGTAATCGACTCAAAGCCTGGGTTGAGGCAGGGGCTGTCATGGTGGACGGGAAGGTGACTAAAGCCCGCTATTTACTGCATGGTGGGGAGAGTATCAAGGTCTTTCCACAGGAGATGCCAGAGCAATTTGCCTTTAGTCCTGAAGATATCCCTTTAGAGGTTGTTTATGAGGACCAATCCCTTATTGTGATTAATAAGCAGGCCGGGCTAGTAGTTCATCCAGCTGCTGGAAATTGGTCTGGCACCTTATTAAATGGGCTCTTATTTCGTTATCCAGAGCTTAAGTTATTACCTAGGGCGGGGATTGTTCATCGTTTGGACAAAGATACATCCGGATTAATGGCAGTAGCTCGGACTGCTCAAGCTCAAACTTCATTAGTAAGACAACTCCAAGAGCGAACTGTAGGACGTCGCTATTTAGCTTGGGTTTGGGGTGATGCACCAAATCAAGGCAAAGTTCTAGCAACGGTTGGCAGAGATCAGCGTGATCGTCTTCGCATGGCTGCTGGTAACGCACAAGGAAAGCCTGCAGCTACCCTCTTTCGTCGCCTAGGGAAGGGCAGTTTTAGCGAGGCGCCTCTAGCTTTATTAGAGTGTCGACTAGAGACGGGGCGTACACACCAAATCCGCGTTCACCTAGAATCTCTCGGCTTTCCACTTTTAGGCGATCCCGTTTATCGTAAGAAAACTCCGGGGGCAGCAAAGTCACTGCCGTTTGAACGCCAAGCTTTACATGCTTATGCCTTAAGCCTGCAACACCCTCTAAGCCAAGAATGGATGACTTGGTTTCGCTTACCACCACGTGATTTGATGGATTTGTTGCTACAAGTTGGCATGAGTGAAGATGTATTGCCAAAAGAAGAGGCTTTACTAGCCTCTATTCAGAATGAACATCAGCCATGAATCCCATTAAACCAATATGGCCAGCTCCGTTGCCTATTCATGCTCTGGTGACCACAAGGCAAGGCGGAGTCAGCCCCTCGCCATATGACACCCTCAATCTCGGAGATCATGTTGGTGATGAGCCTGCTAGGGTGATTGCTAATCGTCAATTGCTTAGAAAATATCTTCCTGCGGAGCCTATTTGGTTAAACCAAACTCATAGCATTCAAGTGAGCACCCCAGCTAGTCGCTCTCAGTTTTCTAGCAAGCCTTACGAGGCCGATGCTGCGGTGACCAATATTCCAGATGAAGTCTTAGTGATCATGACTGCTGATTGCCTACCGGTGCTTCTTTCCAATGGTGATGGCACGGTCATTGGTGCGGCTCATGCTGGATGGCGTGGTTTGTGTGATGGTGTATTAGAAAACACGGTAAGTGAAATGCTCAAGCTATCCCATCAATCGAACGCGGATGATTTCATCGCATGGATGGGCCCAGCTATTGGTCCAGAATCTTTTGAAGTCGGGCAAGATGTAGTGGGGCGCTTTCGGGAATGCGATCTACATGATATGCAGCATTGCTTTTTGCAGATCCCCAATAAGCCTGGAAAGTATTTGGCCAATCTTTATCAACTCGCGCGAGATCGACTAAAAAGGGCTGGCGTAAAATCTACCTTTGGCGCCGACCTGTGCACAGTTTTGGATCAGGAGCAGTTTTTCTCCTATCGTCGTGACGGGGTTACCGGGCGCTTTGCCTCGCTCATCTGGATATCCCCGTAGACCCGATTTCTGCGGGTAAACGCTAGCCTAGCCCTACGGCTAGGGTTATTGCGTATAACTATATAAACTATATAGATCGAGAATGAACTTAATTAAATGAAGAGAGCACTATGTTTGCAGGCATGAATCCCAGTGCAACACCATCTTTGGCGCCGCATCATATGGCGATGATTCCATCAGAGCGTTTGGCGGAAATTCAAAAAGAATACTTTGCAGAGTTAGCCCATATTGCGACCAATCCTGAAGCGATTGAAGTGAAAGATCGTCGCTTTGCTGGTAAGGCTTGGCATTCTTCTTGGAGCAAGGTGATTGCGGCAACTTATTTGCTCAACTCAAAGCATCTCATGTCTTTGGCTAAAGCAGTAGAGACAGATGAAAAGACTAGACAGAAAATTTTGTTTACAACCGAACAAATGATTGATGCTCTTTCACCATCGAATTTCATTGCAACCAATCCAGAAGTTCTAGAAAACATTATTAGCACCCAAGGGCAATCTATTCAAAAAGGAATTGCGAATCTGCTTGGTGATATGAAGAAGGGCAAAGTTTCTCAGACGGATGAGAGTGCTTTTGAGGTTGGAAAGAATATTGCCACGACAGAAGGACACGTTGTTTTTAGAAATGAGTTGTTTGAACTCATTCAATACACACCACTCACAGATACAGTCTTTGAGCGCCCTTATCTCATGGTGCCTCCATGCATCAACAAGTATTACATCTTAGATCTTCAGCCCAATAACTCCGTGGTTCGTCATATGGTTTCCCAAGGACATACTGTGTTCTTAGTCTCCTGGAAAAATCCAGATGCTTCTATGGCGCAGGTCAGCTGGGATGACTATGTAGGTAAGGGTGTCATTAAAGCAATTGAGGTTGTTAAAGAGATTGGCAATACGAAGCAGATTAACGCTCTAGGTTTTTGTGTTGGCGGCACACTAACGACATCCGCTCTAGCAGTGCTAGCGGCCCGTAACGAACATCCAGTGGCTAGCTTGACCTTATTTACGACCTTGCTGGACTTCACGAACACGGGCATTTTAGATGTCTTCATCGACGAAGGTATGGTCGAAATGCGTGAAAAAACGATTGGCGGCAAGGGCGGCAAAGGTGGTAAGGATGCTAAATACGGCATGATGTCTGGCTTAGATCTGGGTAACACCTTTTCCTTCTTGCGCCCCAATGATTTAGTGTGGAACTATGTAGTTGAAAACTACCTCAAGGGTAATTCTCCGCCACCATTTGATTTGCTCTATTGGAACGGCGACTCAACGAATTTGCCAGGCAATATGTATTGCTGGTACTTACGCCATACCTATCTGCAGAACGACTTGGTTAAACCAGGCAAGCTTACTATTTGTGGCGAAAAGATTGATTTGGGCAAGATCAAGTGTCCTGCCTATATATACGCTTCACAAGAAGATCACATTGTCCCGTGGCAGTCTGCTTATGAGTCAACTCATCTACTAAAGGGTAAGAATCGTTTTGTACTTGGTGCCTCTGGCCATATTGCGGGAGTTATCAACCCACCAGCAAAGAACAAGCGCTATTACTTTGAAAATAATCAGATTGCAGCAACGGCTCATGAGTGGCTCGAAGGTGCAAAACAAATTACCGGTAGCTGGTGGCCTAATTACACGCAGTGGCTCGAACAATTTGGTGGTGAGCAAAAGCCAGCAAGCACAAGTTTTGGTAATGCGAAGTACAAAAAAATGGAAGCTGCACCTGGGGTGTATGTAAAAGAAAAAGCAGCTCAAGGAAGTTAGAACGGCAACAATGAACGAAGTTTTTTAAAGGGGAACGCAATGTCTCAAAAAGTCGCGTATGTTACTGGTGGTATGGGTGGTATCGGTACCGCCATCTGCCAACGTTTAGCAAAAGATGGTTTTAAGGTGATCGCTGGTTGCGGTCCAAATTCTCCGCGCAAGGATCGTTGGCTTGGCGAGCAAAAAGCTTTGGGATATGACTTTATTGCCTCTGAGGGCAATGTGTCCGATTGGGACAGTACGGTTGCAGCCTTTGACAAGGTTAAAGCTGAGGTAGGTCGGGTTGATGTATTGGTGAACAATGCAGGCATCACGCGGGATAGCGTTTTCCGCAAGATGACGCCTGAGGCATGGAAGGCGGTCATTGATACCAACCTCAATTCATTGTTTAACGTGACCAAACAGGTGATTGAAGGCATGGTTGAGAACAACTGGGGCCGAGTCATCAATATTTCTTCTGTTAATGGCCAAAAAGGCCAGTTTGGACAAGCGAACTATTCCACAGCTAAAGCGGGCTTACACGGCTTTACCATGGCCTTAGCGCAAGAAGTCGCTACGAAGGGCGTTACTGTCAATACGGTCTCGCCTGGCTATATCGGTACCGACATGGTTAAAGCGATTCGCGAAGATGTCCTTGAGAAGATCGTTGCTGGAATCCCAGTAAAGCGTTTAGGCACACCTGAGGAAATTGCTTCTATCTGCTGTTGGATTGCTTCTGATGACGGTGGCTATGCAACTGGAGCCGACTTCTCACTAAATGGCGGCATTCATACTGGCTAATACTGCAGTGCAGCATTTATATAGCAAGTAAGCGCAACACGGCTTATTTATCTTTACATCAGTCTAGAGATAAACTAAGCTGATGTTGCGTTGCAGTATTCAGTAAGGAAAATAATGGTTACCCGTACAAAGCGAGCTGGCGAAGACCGACTCATTAAGAAATATCCTAATCGTCGTCTCTACGATACACAAACAAGCACTTATGTCACTTTGTCTGACATCAAGGGCTTAGTGATGGCAAATGAAGTTTTTAAAGTCATCGACGCAAAGACAGATGAAGATCTGACACGCAATATTTTGCTGCAAATAATTCTAGAAGAAGAGGCTGGTGGTGCCCCAGTATTTTCTTCACAAATGCTTTCTCAAATCATTCGTTTTTATGGCAACTCCATGCAAGGTTTAATGGGTAACTATCTCGAAAAGACCATGCAATCGTTTGTGGATATCCACAATAAATTAGGCGATCAGACCAAAGGTCTAGGTGCTGGTAGTACTCCCGAGGCTTGGTCTCAAATGATGAATCTCCAAAACCCCCTCATGCAAGGCTTGATGGGAAATTACATGGAGCAGAGCAAAGACCTGTTTGTGAAGATGCAAGAGCAGCTCCAGGGCTCACAGAATCTCTTTGGTAATTTTCCATTTACCCCCCAGCCCACTAAATCTGAAAAAGAATAGTTGTGGCAGGAAAAATCGGCTTTGTATCCTTAGGTTGCCCTAAGGCGCTCGTTGACTCTGAGCTTATCCTGACGCAACTCAGCGCGGAAGGGTATGAGACCGCAAAAGATTATTCAGGCGCAGATCTCGTTGTGGTCAATACCTGTGGTTTTATTGATTCAGCTGTAGAGGAAAGCCTGGCTGCTATTGGAGAGGCTCTTGCTGAAAACGGCAAAGTCATCGTGACTGGCTGCTTGGGAGCCAAAAAGAATGCTGATGGTAGCGATCTCATTCAAAGCATCCATCCCAAGGTACTAGCGGTTACTGGTCCTCACGCTACTGATGAGGTGATGCAGGCGATTCATCTGCACCTACCAAAACCGCATGATCCATTTGTAGACTTAGTTCCTCCAATTGGAATCAAGCTCACACCAAAGCACTACGCTTATTTGAAAATTTCTGAAGGCTGCAACCATCGATGCACTTTCTGCATCATCCCTAGTCTTCGCGGCGATCTGGTATCTAGGCCGATTGGCGAGGTTCTGTTAGAAGCGAAACGCTTATTTGAATCAGGCGTTAAAGAATTATTGGTTGTCTCTCAAGATACCAGTGCCTATGGTGTCGATATCCAGTACCGTACCGGCTTTTGGGATGGCAAGCCAGTGAAGACCCGGATGTTTGACTTGGTAAACGCATTAAATCAAATTGCGCGTGAGCATCAAGCTTGGGTAAGACTGCATTACGTTTACCCCTATCCTCACGTTGATGAGGTCTTGCCTTTGATGGCAGAGTTTGCTGAACATGGATATGGAGTGCTTCCGTATTTAGATATTCCACTGCAACATGCCCATCCAGATGTTCTCAAAAGAATGAAGCGACCCGCTAGCGGCGAAAAAAATTTAGAGCGCATCTTGGCCTGGCGTGCTGCCTGCCCAGATTTAGTGATTCGCAGTACTTTTATTGCTGGATTTCCTGGAGAGACGGATGTAGAGTTTGAGTATCTGCTGAACTTCTTGGATGAGGCCCAAATAGATCGTGCCGGCTGTTTTGCTTATTCTCCTGTGGAAGGCGCCACCGCAAATCAATTGGAAAGCCCTGTTCCTGATGCCATCCGTGAAGAACGTCGGGCACGTTTCATGGCAAAAGCAGAGGAAATTTCAATTTTGCGACTTTCTAAAAAGGTTGGGAAAAGAGTTCAAGTCCTCATTGATCGGGTTGATGAGTCAGGCGGAATCGGCAGGACTATTGGTGATGCCCCTGAAATTGATGGCTTAGTGAGGGTTTTGCCCGCTAGCAAGCCCTCAAAACGCTATCGCGCAGGGGAAATTATTCGTGCTATGGTCATCAGCTCCCAAGGGCATGATCTAGTAGCGGAAACTTGAGAAAAGTAATAAAAATGAAGTTTGTATTATTGATTAAGCCTATTTTTGGGCTCAGCTAAGGGGATTGTTATGAGTCGTGATGTCGTTGTTTTAAGTGCAGTTCGTTCTGCTATTGGTGCCTTTAATGGCTCTTTAAGTAGCCTTGAGCCTTCAGAGCTCGGCGGCATTGTGATGAAAGAGGCAGTTGCTCGCTCTGGCGTTAATCCTGCATTGGTAAATTACGTCACTGTTGGAAATACGATTCCAACAGATAGTCGCTACGCTTATGTTGCTCGTGTAGCTGCTATTCAGGCAGGCTTGCCAATGGAATCTGTAGCAATGTCGCTAAATCGTTTATGTAGCTCTGGTTTGCAAGCAATTGTGACCACTGCGCAGCAAATTATGTTGGGTGATTGCGATTATGGAGTGGGTGGTGGCGTTGAAGTCATGTCACGCGGCATGTATGGCTCTCCTGCATTGCGCAGCGGCGCACGCATGGGTGATACCAAGATGCTCGACTTGATGGTTGCTGTTTTGACTGATCCGTTTGGCGTTGGCCACATGGGTGTTACCGCTGAAAATCTCGTTGAGAAATGGAAGTTAACTCGCGATGAGCAGGATGCATTCGCAGTGGAGTCTCATCGTCGCGCAGCTCATGCGATTAAAGAAGGTCGCTTTAAGTCACAAATCGTACCGATTACTATCAAGTCTCGTAAGGGCGATGTTGTGTTTGATACGGATGAGCATTGCAAGCCAGATACCACCATGGAAACACTTGGCAAGATGAAGGCCGTGTTCAAAAAAGAAGGTGGCTCTGTCACCGCAGGTAATGCCTCTGGTATTAATGATGGCGCAGCATTCTTTGTATTAGCTGATGCAGAGACAGCGAAGAAGGCTGGTCATAAACCCATCGCTCGTTTGGTTTCTTATGCGGTAGCTGGTGTACCGAATCACATCATGGGTGAAGGTCCGATTCCTGCAAGCAAACTTGCCTTAGAGCGTGCTGGTCTGAAATTAGATCAAATGGATGTAATCGAATCGAATGAAGCGTTTGCTGCACAAGCTTTAGCGGTAATGAAAGGTCTGGGATTGGATCCCGCTAAAACCAACGTCAATGGTGGCGCGATCGCTTTAGGTCATCCTATTGGATGTTCAGGCGCGGCAATTGCCACCAAAGCTATCCATGAATTACAGCGCGTGCAAGGCAAGTATGCCTTGGTAACCATGTGTATTGGCGGTGGTCAAGGTATTGCGACTATTTTCGAACGGATGTAATCCGCATTGTTAAGAAATCAGTAGTAGAGCAGCATCCAAGCCGACTCGGTCAAAAGCCGCGTCGGCTTTTTCTTTGACGATTGGTTTTGCTCTGTAGGCAACACTAATACCCGAGCCATTCATCATGATGAGATCATTTGCACCATCACCCATTGTCATTGCATTGGCTTTAGTACACCCCAATAGGCGACAAGCTTCATCAAGATAGGCCGCCTTGGCTGCACCATCCACAATATCGCCGAGCACTTTTCCGGTCAGCTTGCCGTCAATGATTTCAAGGGTGTTGGCCTGCGCCTGCCTAAAGCCGAGTTGCTGCCGGAGTTTTTCTGTGAAGAAAGTAAAACCACCAGAAACGAGAAGGGTGTAGAGACCACGCTCATTTGCGCCCACTAAAAGCTCTGCAGCCCCTGGATTTGGTTGTAAGCGCTCCCGATACACTGCTTCCAGCGCATCAGCTGAAATGCCCTCAAGTAAAGCTACACGCCGCCGCAGACTCTCTTGAAAGTCTTTGATCTCACCTCGCATAGTTGCATCAGTAATTTGTGCAACCGCTGCTTTTTTTCCTGTGAAGTCCGCTATCTCATCAATACATTCAATATTGATGAGGGTGGAATCCATATCCATTGCCAGAACTTTGATATTAGTAGGCTGAAGATTGGCGTCTAAGAAGCAGAGGTCACTATTAAATCTTGCTGCGATAGCGCGCAGACTTTCTCTTTGGGTTACATCTAAAGATTGATTAGATTCCCACCGTTCCGAATAGTAAGCGCCATTCGATATTTGGCTGCCAATGGTGTGGAGTGTTGTCCTGAATGTTAGTGCCTGGTCTTTGAGCTCAAAGACAAGCTTTTCATGAATTGGCTCTCTCGAAAGGGCAATGAGACTTAACTTAGGCATGGCTTTAATAATAGCAATGATTAACTAGCTTTTGCAGTGCTGAGTACCGCTGATTCATTCAGGCGCCTTAGTATTTGACGAATTGCGTCTAAACGTTGATCTAGCTTCTCAAATTCTCGTTCCTTCTGAGGAAGTACTTTGAGCTTATCTTGTCCATTGAGCTGGATATATTTTGAGCTTTGTATCAATTGGATAATCTTCATTGGGTCTATCGGCGGATTAGGGATAAATTGCATCTGAATCGATGCCGAAGTCGCATCAATTTTCTTAATACCAAACCCGGTCATTTCTAAGCGCAGCCGATGGGTTTCATAAAAAGACTTGGCTTGATCTGGTAGATCTCCAAAACGATCGACCAATTCTTCACGCAGACCCATGAGTTCCGAAAAATCATTGGTACCCGCAAAACGTTTATACAAAGAGAGGCGCTCATGGACATCGGGGCAGTAGTCGTTTGGAAGCAGGGCGGGAACCCCTAGATTGACATCCGTAGTGACTTGCAAAGGCGAGAGCAAATCGGGCTCCTTACCACTTCGCAAGGATTTGACAGCTCTATTGAGCATTTCTGTATAGAGCTGAAAGCCAATTTCATGAATATCGCCAGACTGCTTATCACCTAAGACTTCACCAGCACCCCGAATCTCTAAGTCATGCATGGCTAGGTAAAAGCCAGAACCTAGCTCTTCCATAGCCTGAATCGCATTGAGTCGCAACTGCGCCTGCTTACTTAAAGCCTCTGGATCAGGAACCATGAGGTAAGCATAGGCCTGGTGGTGAGAGCGTCCAACGCGACCACGGAGCTGATGTAATTGCGCTAAGCCAAACTTATCAGCGCGATGCATGATGATGGTGTTCGCAGTTGGTACATCAATCCCTGTTTCAATAATCGTAGTACACAGCAAAATATTAGTACGCTGGGTAACGAACTCGCGCATTACCGACTCCAGTTCGCGCTCATGCATTTGACCATGAGCAACGCTAATGCTTGCTTCAGGAATCAACTCTTGTAATGCATGCTTGCGATTCTGAATGGTTTCTACTTCATTGTGCAAGAAATAGACTTGGCCGCCACGCTTGATTTCTCGAAGTACTGCCTCACGAATCACGCCATCACCTTCGCGACGCACAAAAGTTTTAATGGCTAGACGCTTCTGAGGCGCTGTAGCAATAATGGAGAACTCGCGTAAACCCTCCATCGCCATACCTAATGTTCTTGGGATCGGAGTGGCTGTTAGTGTCAAGATATCGACTTCAGCACGTAAGGCTTTGAGGGCATCCTTTTGACGGACTCCAAAGCGGTGTTCCTCATCCACAATCACCAAACCGAGATTGGCAAATTGCGTTTCCTTAGAAAGGAGTTTGTGGGTGCCAATAATAATGTCTGCTTCACCTTTGGCAATAGCCTCTAATGCGGCATTAATTTCTTTAGTAGTTTTAAAGCGCGAAAGTTCCACGATGCGAACTGGCCAATCTGCAAAACGATCTTTCCAAGTCGCAACGTGTTGTTCGGCTAACAAAGTGGTAGGCGCCAATATGGCTACTTGCTTGCCGCCCATGACAGCCACAAAACTTGCTCGCAGAGCAACTTCAGTTTTACCAAAACCAACATCACCGCAAACGAGGCGATCCATGGGCGTGCCGCTCGTCATATCACCAATCACTGCAGCAATAGCATTAGCCTGATCTGGCGTTTCTTCAAAACCGAAGCTCTCTGAGAAAGCGGCGTAGTCATGAGCAGAAAACTCAAAGGCATGCCCTTTGCGTATCGCTCTTGCAGCATAGAGGCTTAGCAATTCAGCGGCGGTATCGCGTATTTGCTGAGCCGCTTTACGTTTAGCTTTATCCCATTGACCAGAGCCCAGTTGATGTAGTGGCGCAGAATCCGGATCTGATCCAGCATAGCGGGTAACCATTTGTAATTGCTGAACTGGCACATACAAAGTAGCTTCACCAGCATATTGCAGGTGGAGAAACTCCTCAAAAATAGGGGCCTCTTTGGGGGGCGCTACATTGAGGAGAACTAAGCCTTGGTAACGACCAATGCCATGATCAAAATGCACAACTGGATCGCCAATCTTGAGTTCGGATAGATCCTTAAAAAGCATGTCAGGATCCGCACTCTCCGATTCTTTTCCTTTACGCCGTTGTCTTGCTGTGGAAGTGAATAGCTCTGCCTCGGTGACGATAATGAGGTTTTCGGCTGGCCAAGAGAAGCCATTAAAGAGTGGGGCAGTGGTTAATCCGAATTGGGATTCGCTCTTGATAAAGTCAGCAACCGATTCGAAACCTTCAGGCTGAAGTTGGTACAGTGGCTTGCCATCTTGCCCGGAAACTGAATTGCTTTCTTCAAACAATTGTCGGATCGACTCCTTACGGCCAGCACTATCACTACAAATTAGAATGCGGACTTTTTCGCTGGCAACTAATTTACGCAGACTGCTCACTGGATCGGCGTCTTTGCGATGTACGGCAACATCTGGTACTGGGAGAAATTGCGCGACTGAGGAAGTCTCTTTTTCTAGCGCTAAACGTGCGTGTGGCTTTGCTGCTCTGAAGAATTCATCGACATCGAGGAATAGTTCTTTTGGCGGAAGAATAGGGCGGTCAAGATCATGCTTGAGAAATTCATAGCGCGGGAGTGTATCTTTCCAGAAACCTCGGATAGCCTCTTCAATATCACCGGTGCTCAGGATCCATACAGGATCGCCCGATCTTGGGAAGTAATCAAATACGCTGGACTGCTGCGTAAAGAACATGGGCAGATAGGACTCTATGCCAGCGCTGGGGATGCCTAAGTTAGCATCTTTATATATAGAGCAACGGGTAGGATCACCCTCAAAGACCTCACGCCATCGACCTCTAAAGGCGGTGCGCGCCTCGTCATTGAATGGGAATTCATGACCTGGCAGTAGACGAACTTCTTTAACGGGATAAAGGCTTCTTTGGGTATCTGGATCAAAGGAGCGGATCTGCTCGATTTCATCGCCAAATAAATCTAGGCGATAAGGCAAGCTCGAACCCATTGGAAATAAATCAATAAGACCGCCACGAATACTGTATTCACCAGGTCGCATCACGGCACTTACTGGATCGTAACCGGCTTGTTGAAGTTGAAGTTTTAGTGCTGCTTCATTCAGCTTGTCGCCTTGTCGAAAAAAGAAGGTGTGCCCCGATAAAAAGTCTGGCGGACCTAATCTTTGTAAGGCTGTAGTTACTGGCACTAAAACAATATCGCAGCTACCGTTGAGCAATTCATACAGGGTGGCTAAACGCTCAGAGACTAAGTCCTGGTGAGGGGAAAAATGATCGTAAGGAAGAATTTCCCAATCGGGTAACAGCCTGGTTTTTAGCTGTGGTGCAAAAGCAGGGATTTCCTCTAAAAGTCGCTGGGCTTCCTGTGCTTGAGCACAAAATATCAGCATGACTGAGAAATCCTTGCGGTAGCTCAAGGCGGTTTGCGCAATTAGGGCTGCGTCAGACGACCCCACTAGCCCTGAAAAGGTAAAGCGCTGCCCAGCCCGCGGAGCGGGTATGGGGGGTACTAGATTTAATGCATCAGACATCTGCGCTCATTATAGAATCAGGTATGAGCTTAGGAAATCAATCCACAAAGAAATGTCACGCTCTCCTGCCAACAGCGGGCACTGGATCCCGCTTGGGCGGTGATTTACCAAAACAATTCCAGGAACTAGCGGGCAGACCAATGCTTGCTTACGCCATAGAGGCCTTTATGCAATCGCCACTGATTGAATCTATTTGGATTGGCGTTTCTCCAGCATTTATTGATAACCCCATCTTAAAGAGCCTTGCAAAAGGAAGTAAACCGATTCATTTCCTACCTACTGGCGGCCCTACACGCCAAGAGACAGTTCGCAATACTTTGGCAGCACAACTGACGTCTGGTATATCTCCTGATGATTGGATCTTGGTGCACGATGCAGCCAGACCAGGTATCACGCCAGATCTAATTAAAAAGTTAATTACTTCCATTCAAGGTTCAGATGTCGGCGGTTTATTAGCAGTTCGTTTGGCCGATACCTTAAAGCGGGCTGATCTTGATTTAGCGATCGCTGGAAATATGCCGCACGTAGAAAAAACCATTCCACGTGAACATTTGTGGCAAGCCCAAACACCCCAAATTTTTGGGCTTCAGAAGCTGCATGATGCATTAGAAGATGCGATTCGATTAGAGGCTGATATTACTGATGAAGCAAGTGCTATGGAATTAACGGGTGCACAGCCATTGCTGATTGAAGGTGCAACCCGAAACTTTAAAGTAACTCATCCTGCAGATTGGGATTTGATGCAATTACTGTTGAATTCAGAGAATAGATAAATGAAGAATAGCTATGACACAAAATAACGCTCATGTTCCCCAGTTTCGTATTGGCCAAGGTTATGACATCCATGCTTTAGTGGCCAATCGCAAACTGGTTCTTGGTGGCGTGCATGTTCCCTATGAAAAAGGATTGTTAGGCCACTCTGATGCTGATGTTTTGCTGCATGCACTAACCGATGCATTACTAGGCGCGGCTGGATTAAACGATATTGGCCAGTTATTTCCGGATACTGATCCACAATTTAAAGACATGGATAGTCGAATCTTGCTACGGGCAGCCTTGCAAAAGGTTCAGGCTGCAGGCTTTCAAATTGGGAATGTCGATGCCACGATCATTTGTCAAAAGCCCAAATTAGCGGATTTTTTGCCTGAAATGGTCAGAAATATCGCTGCTGACCTCTTGGTAACCCCTAGCCACATAAACCTCAAGGCTAAAACCAATGAATCCCTGGGGCACCTTGGCAGGGGCGAGGGCGTTGCAGTCCACGCTGTAGCATTGCTCTACAAGGCCTAAAGATCCTCTAAAACCCCAAGCATTGTAGAATTAGGGTCTTTAGAGTGAAGTTTAAGCTTGGCAGTGTTTGCGGATATTCGCGAGGATGGCGAAATTGGTAGACGCACCAGGTTTAGGTCCTGACGCCAGAAATGGTGTGGGGGTTCGAGTCCCCCTCCTCGCACCACAAGTGCTACTTGGCTT
>CANFRA010000001.1 GCA_947449305.1 Burkholderiaceae bacterium | reverse complement strand
CTTGCAAAACGCTCACGCCCACAAGGTAAAGATCGTTCCGGATGCTTGCGCATCGGTTCAAGGAACTATTGGCCTTGGCGAACCAGGCAGGGAAAGGGTTTGCATCAAAGCATCTACTTGATCTTCAAGATTGTGGATTTCTGCTTGAAGTCTTGCGATCTCATCTGAACTCACGTTAGAGGAGGAGCTTTGTTGCGATTGTTTTTGTAGCTTGATGAGATCACCGGCAATTTTGAGTGCAGCCATCATGCTGGCGCGCTCAATGCTGCGATTGCCACCACCAATAGCAAGCTGAATTTGCTCATCAACCAATACGCAAGCCTCCCGCAGTAAAGGCTCGTGTTCTGCGCTTGTGGCAAGAGTGATCTTTTGCCCAGCTAGGGTTACTTCAATGCGTTGTTGGCTCACTATCGTCCTCTGCGTTGGTAGGTGGAATAGCTTCGCCAAGTAAGTTTAATTGGCGTCCATCACTTTGTTCTGGTAAGCGACTCAAAATATGTTGAATACGCTTTTGCGCACCCTCAATTTTGCCCTCAAGCTGAACCCGGTTCTGCGTTAAGTTTTTAACGGCTTCACTAATGACTTGAACTTTATCAGTCAAGCGTTTTATAGACGCACTGATGGACTCGATTTGCGTATTGCTCAGATCAGGGGAGAAAGGGGTTTGCTCACTCATATTGGCATTGTAGCCTTAGGCTTGACCCAGGGTGGGGTGGCCGGTTTAGGTTCCAATATTTGAATATAGGGCTCTAAACCAATCCGGCCCTCAAATAATTAGTTAAAGCTGTATTTCAGTGTTAAGTAAACGGATCTGGGTTCGCTGGGGTAGTAAAAGTGGTTGCCGCTAAAGGAGCTCACGCCCCCATAACTTGAGTATTGCGCATTGCCTACGTTTTTCATTGTGAGTCGAGCCTCAATTGCTTTGAGCTTGTATGAAGTGAAAATATCCCCAACTATATAAGCAGGCATGACGGGGGATGCGCTGTAATTATTGGGTCCAGCATCATAGTATTGATTGCTGATGTAATTCACTACTCCTCCTATGGTCCAGCTACTGGTGATGAGGTAGTTTGCCCTGGCGTTCAGAAGAGCATCCGGGACTATCGGAATGGCATTACCGGCATAGGGCCCATTTGCATAGTATGACTTCTGGTACTTGCCTCCACCTCCAATATTGAATGACGGCGTAATATTGGAAGCGATATCAAACAAAATTCCGCCTCGATTTGTTTGATAAATGGAGTTATAGTTATAGCCTGTTGTAGGGTTATAACTAATTTCATTTTGAGTCATTGATTTAAAAATCGAAGAAGTGATTTTTGAATTCCAGATTGTCCAATTGCCACCTATTTCATAAGTCTGGGTAGTCTGTGGTTGTAGGATGCCATTAAATACAGTGCTACCGACTCCGTTTGCATCGTATGCAAATCCCCAATATTCATCGATGTTTGGGAATCTAAAGGACTGATTCCATTTCACATATATTCTTTGCCCGGGCAGGTAGTTGGCGTTTAAAGCAATATCTCCTGCATTAGCTGCGTATTGCTGCGTATTATTAACCGTTCCATTAGCTGCACTGATTGAGGTATTGGTAGTGGAGGCTTGCTGAACCTGCCGACGAAACCCTCCGCTTGCCTCCAAAATTTTTCCTAGCGGTATTTTTTGCATTACATAGACAGAATTATTAACTTGAGTTGCGCTTTGTGAATCATGGGTCAGATTGTTGAAATACGTACCATATACATTAGCTTGAATAATTCCTTGAGATAGTGGGCTATAACTATTGCTACCCGCTTGATTGGCTTTGGAGAAATCGTATCCAATGATGGTGGTTCCTACCCCAGGAAAATTTGCTTTCAGCCTGGGTGAGACGGCTAATTGCCAGCCTTGTAGCTTGTTATTCATTGCGCTTCCCGCAAAACCAAAATTCGCATTAGCAGGATCTAAGGAGGTGAAATAATCTGCTTGCGGAGTGTAGAAGAAGGAAGTTTTATTGTTGTATGAGGTGTCAAGTTCCGTGACAAAATTTTCATTCAGACTTTTTGTTAAACCTTGCCTAAACCCTAAATTATTGGTGGATAAATTATTTCCAGCATTTTGTGGGCTAACAGATAGCGGGTTTCCGGAGCCGACAAGCCCTAATACTGGGCTAGCTATTTGAGAGTTTGTATAGCCGTAGTAGGCGTCCAGAAATACTCTGTCACCAGCGCCCAAATCTTGCAAAATTTTCGCATCCACAGAGTATGTATTTGCAGCAGTATTGGGTCTCCAACCATTTGTGTTGGAGGTATTTGCGCTCAGTTGATAAGTAGTTTTATCAACTGTATTTCTGAAGATTGCATTATTAATCGATGTTCCCCAAGTGCCATAGGTGGCAGAGGCTTGATTAATGCTTTTCTTGCCACCGTTGGTAATGATGTTGATGACCCCGCCAACAGCCCCATTTCCATACTGCACGCTTGCGCCCCCTTGAAGAATTTCAATGCGCTCAATCGAGTCAATCGGAATACTATCCCAAGGAACACTGCCCGAGTCCATTGGATTAATTCTGATGCCATCAACCAAAACCACTGTTGTGCTATTGCCGGTTGGCCCAAAGCCACCCATATCTACTGAGGCATCTAAATTCAGTGTGCTGGAATTTAAGCCGCTGACCTTAAGACCCCCAATCTGCGATAGCACTTGAGGAATAGTATTGGAGCTCGAGTTTTCGATCTCATCACGCGTAATCACTTTGACGTTCGCAGGAACTTCATTCAGATTCTCTTCAAAGCGCGAACCAGTCACAACGACTGTGGATTGAGAGTTCTGTGCGAATGCGATGTTGGGGCTACTGAGCGAAAACAATGCGCCGCATAGCAGGGCGATTTTTTTCCTTCTGAACTGCTGTTTCATGAACTGCTTTCTGTTGTCGAATGCCTAGCTCACTTCCCCGTAAGCTGGGTCGAACAGAATTTCACGTGCAGGGGTTCAGGCGTCAATTGGGCGCAAGATCGCAGGACCAGGCGCTGTCATCGGCGCGCGAAGGTCCCCGTCCGCGAAATTCCACCTGTCTTGGCCGGTATCCGGGCTAGTAAATCTCAGAATCTGGCCTTCCCATGCGATTGACGCGCACAGTGGCTTTGTCAGATTCCTGACACCCTTTTGATAAAAGGTGCATTTACTTACCGTTGCGGGGGCAGCACACGTTTAGTGTTTCCCGTTTAACTTTATTGCACTGCAATAAAGCACCACGACACACCTATTCTAGCCCAATCACTAGATAGATTAGGGTTTTTATCTAGTTTTTAGGGTAACAAGGACTACAATTGTCAGTCTTGGAGTAAAGATTCATGACAGCATTAGATAAGCATCCCGAAAAAAACCTGATCCGCCTTCAGCTGAGTCAAAACTCAGTCTTAAAAAGCTTAGATCAGGATGCGATGGCAGATTTAGAGCGCCATTTAGAGATCTCAGATCTTAGAAAATCAGAAATTGTGCTGCATCAAGGTGATCACCAGATGGAACAATACTTTGTTTTAGATGGAATCTTAAAGCGCATTGTGTCTAGTGCGGATGCTAAAGAAATGATTCTGCGCTTTGCCATTGAAAAAGATATTGAGACTAGCTACGCTGCTTGGCGCCTAAAGACTGCCGCTCCCTACAGCATCGCCGCTGTCACTAAAGCCCGTGTGGCCCGGATGCCGCTCAAAAAATGGGCGGAATTCTTGGAGCAACACCAGACCCTCAAAGAAAGCTTTGAGTTTGAAGTGATGCGACTCATGAGCGAGATCATGGCTCATACCATTACTTTGCATATGCTCGATGCCCCAGGCCGGGTAGAGCGTTTCCTACGTAAATATGAAGACTTATTTGAGTTGCTTCCCAAAAAGGAGCTAGCCTCCTACCTCAACCTCTCTCCAGAGACCTTGAGCCGTCTTAAAACAAAGCATAAAGAGCTTTTTATATAGGTTTTATGGGTTTGCGCCCCTTCGGGACGCTTCAATTAGGGGGAAATTGACCGAAGTCAATGATGAACCTCCACCCCGAGCCTAATATTCATCTCAGCCAAGCGGGGACTAATACCCGCAGTGCAATTAATAACTTTATTGGAGAAGCTAGCGAAAGCTAAATTGCATAACCTCATCACTCAGTGGTGACCTGCAATTGATATCAAAATTCTATGACAACAGATAACCAAAACACACAATTAACCGATGGCTTTCATCTCGTCATTGATGCTTTAAAAGCAAATGATCTCAATACCATTTTCGGTCTGGTTGGTATTCCAATTACTGACTTATGTCGTTTAGCACAGGCAGAAGGTATGCGTTTTATTGGTTTCCGTCATGAGCAACATGCTGGTAACGCTGCTGCGATTGCTGGTTATATGACACAACAACCTGGTATTTGTATGACCGTTTCTGCTCCAGGTTTCTTGAACGGCTTAACAGCATTAGCAAATGCAACTGTGAACTGTTTCCCAATGATTCTGATTTCTGGCTCAAGTGAGCGTGAGATCGTTGACTTGCAGCAGGGTGACTACGAAGAGATGGACCAGCTTAATGCAGCTAAGCCATATTGCAAAGCTGCATATCGTATTAATCACATTGAAGATATCGGCATTGGTTTCGCACGCGCGATTCGTACAGCAGTTTCTGGTCGCCCAGGCGGTGTCTATTTAGACTTGCCAGCTCAGCTACTTGCTCAAACCATGCCTGCTGATGAAGCTAAGAAAACGATTTTCAAAGTCATCGACCCTGTACCACGCCAAATTCCAGCGGCTGATGCAGTAGCACGGGCATTAGACGTGCTCAAGGGTGCTAAGCGCCCATTGATACTCTTGGGCAAAGGCGCTGCTTACGCGCAAGCCGATAAAGAGATCCGTGACTTGATCGAGAAGTCTGGTATTCCTTACTTGCCAATGTCAATGGCAAAAGGTTTATTGCCTGATAACCACCCACAATCTGCTTCTGCAGCACGCTCATTTGTGTTGGCTGAGGCTGATGCAGTGATGTTGGTTGGCGCACGCTTGAACTGGTTGCTTGCTCATGGCAAGGGTAAGACTTGGGGTAAAGATCCTAAGAAATTTATTCAGATCGATATCCAGGCAAACGAAGTAGATAGCAACGTACAAATCGCCGCACCATTGATAGGTGATATTGGCTCGTGCGTTGGTGAGCTCTTAAAGGGTATTACTTCTGTTCCTAAGCCAAGCGCTGAATGGATTGCTGCAATCACTGAGAAGAAAAATAAGAACACTGCCAAGATGGCTGAGACATTGGCAAAAGAAGCAAGCCCAATGAACTTCCATGGCGCACTACGTGTCATTCGTGATGTGATTAAAAAGAACCCAGATGTCAATTTGGTGAACGAAGGTGCAAACACCTTGGATTACTGCCGTGCAATTGTGGATATGTACAAGCCGCGTAAGCGTTTTGACTCTGGTACTTGGGGCATTATGGGTATCGGTATGGGCTATGCGATTGGCGCTACCGTCACTAGCGGTTTACCAACAGTGGCAGTAGAGGGCGATAGCGCCTTTGGTTTTAGTGGCATGGAGCTCGAAACCGTTTGCCGTTACAACTTGCCAATCACGACAGTCGTCTTTAACAACAATGGCGTTTACCGTGGCACTGACGTAAACCCAACTGGCGGCGCTGATGTTGCTCCAACCGTTTTCGTTAAGGATGCGCGTTACGACAAAATGATTGAAGCGTTCGGTGGTGTTGGTTACTACGTAACTACTCCAGCAGAATTGGAAGCAGCGCTAACAGAAGCGATTGCTGCCGGTAAACCAGCCCTCATCAATGCTGTTATTGATGAAACCGCAGGTACTGAGAGTGGACGTTTAACAAACTTAAATCCATCTACAGCAGCTGGAAAGAAATAAGTAGGAATTAGAAGTTAAAAGTAAAAGTTAATTTTTTTAGACTGAATTTAGTAGCAAACAAGAAACACTTAAGGAGAAACAAACATGACTAAACCATTAGACGGTATTCGTATCATTGACTTCACCCATGTTCAAGCGGGTCCTGCATGTACTCAATTGTTGGGATTTTATGGCGCAGACGTGATTAAGGTTGAGCGTCCAGGTTCTGGCGACGTTACTCGTAGTCAATTACGTGATATCCCAGGTGCAGATGCTTTGTACTTCACTATGCTCAACGGCAATAAGCGTTCCTTAACTTTGGATACTAAAACTCCAGAAGGTAAGGAAGTACTGGAAAAGATGATTAAAGTTTCCGATGTGATGGTTGAGAACTTTGGCCCTGGTGCCTTAGATCGTATGGGTTTCTCTTGGAAGCGTATTCAAGAACTCAATCCAAAAATGATTTTGGCATCAGTAAAAGGCTTTAGCGATGGCCACTCATATGAAGACTTAAAAGTGTATGAGAACGTTGCTCAGTGTGCTGGTGGTGCAGCTTCTACGACCGGCTTCTGGGACGGTCCTCCGACAGTTTCTGCGGCAGCTTTAGGTGACTCTAATACTGGCATGCATTTAGCAATCGGTATTTTGACTGCCTTGATGCAGCGTCAAAAAACTGGCAAAGGTCAAAAAGTTTCTTGCTCAATGCAAGATGCAGTATTGAACTTATGCCGCGTGAAGTTGCGCGACCAACAACGTTTGGACAAGATTGGTTACTTGGAAGAGTATCCACAATATCCACATGGCACATTCACCGACGTAGTTCCACGCGGCGGTAATGCTGGTGGTGGCGGTCAGCCAGGTTGGGTGTTGAAGTGTAAGGGCTGGGAAACTGATCCTAATGCTTATATCTATTTCACTATTCAAGGTCATGCTTGGGAGCCAATTACTAAAGCTTTGGGCAAACCAGAGTGGGCAACTGATCCAGCGTATATGACTGCTGAAGCTCGTCAAGACAAGATTTTTGACATCTTCGCAACCATTGAAGAGTGGCTCAAAGACAAGACTAAGTACGAAGCTGTGGATATTCTCCGCAAGTTCGATATTCCATGTGCTCCAGTTCTCTCCATGAAAGAATTGGCTGCTTCACCTGACCTGCGTAAGAGCGGTTCAATCGTTGAAGTGGATCACAAAGTCCGCGGTAAGTATTTAACTATCGGCAGCCCAATCAAGTTTTCTGATTTGGAAATCGAAGTGAAGCCATCTCCAGTATTGGGTGAGCACACAGATGAAGTATTAGCTGACCTTGGCTATAACGCTGATGACATTGCTAAGTTGCATACAGCTAAAGCAGTTTAAGAACGATAATTAATCAGTAGCATCTTGAAGGCGCTCCTTGTGAGCGCCTTTTTTATATAGATTGAGTCTATGAATACCAATATTGATTTAAGCCAATTAGTAGAGTGCATAGGAGATGCAATCATTGTTGTCGATGAGTATGAAAAAATTGTGATGTGGAATCCCGCCGCTACTCGTATCTTTGGTTACTCCGAGCAAGAAGCTTTAGGTAACACTCTAGATTTGATTGTTCCAGAGCGTCAACGTCATCGACATAACGAGGGCTGTCGCAAGTCAATGGAAACGGGGATTACTCGTTATGGCACGTCATTGCTCAAGGTGCCCGCTCTGCATAAGAGTGGCAGCATGCTCTCCATTGCGTTTACAGTAGGTATGCTGTTTGATGAGCATCACAAGGTCAATGGGATTGTTGCGGTAATTCGGGATGAGACCGAGCGGTTTGCCCAGGAGAAGGCCCTTAAACAGCGTATCGCTGATCTTGAAACTTCTGGCTCTTAGCCTCTTATACAGCTTAGGAAGCGTCAATTTAGCTTGAGCAGGGGATCTATGCCCAAAAATTGGGCATGCACTATTTACCCTTATTCCCCACTGGTAAAATTATTCCAATTGAAAAATTTCATTCTTTATTGGGGCTTAAACCATGGCAAAAGCACTAGAAGGGGTCAAAATCCTCGACTTTACGCACGTTCAATCTGGACCAACCTGTACGCAGTTACTTGCCTGGTTTGGTGCAGATGTAATCAAGGTAGAAAAATCTGGGGAAGGGGATGCAACGCGCGGTCAGCTACGTGATATTCCGGATGCAGATAGCTTGTATTTCACGATGTTGAATCACAACAAGCGTTCTATCACTGTCAATACTAAGACTCAAAAGGGCAAAGAGATCCTCGAGCGCCTCATTAAAGAATGTGATGTTTTAGTAGAAAACTTTGCACCGGGCGCGCTCGATCGCATGGGATTTACTTGGGAACGTATTCAAGAACTGAATCCGATGATGATCATGGCCTCTGTCAAAGGTTTTGGTCCCGGCCCTTATGAAGATTGCAAAGTGTATGAGAACGTCGCGCAATGCGCCGGTGGTTCTGCATCCACCACTGGTTTTGATGATGGTCCTCCTATGGTTACTGGCGCGCAAATTGGTGATAGCGGAACTGGCTTGCATTTAGCTTTAGGTATCGTTACTGCGCTTTATCAACGCACCCACTCCGGTCGTGGCCAAAAGGTCCTGGCAGCAATGCAAGATGCAGTATTGAACTTGTGCCGCGTGAAGTTGCGTGACCAACAGCGCTTAGATCGCAATGGCATCATGCAAGAGTACCCACAGTTTCCGAACGGTGAGTTTGGCGAAGCTGTGCCTCGCGCCGGCAATGCTTCTGGCGGCGGTCAGCCAGGCTGGATTGTGAAATGCAAAGGCTGGGAAACCGATCCAAATGCATACATCTATGTCGTCGTGCAAGCGCCGGTGTGGGAAGCGATTTGTAAAGTCATTGGTCATGAGGATTGGATTACAGATGTCAGATTCGCATCCCCAATGGCCCGCTTACCCCATTTGATGGAGATCTTTGGTGAGATCGAAAAATGGACGATGACCAAGAGCAAGTTTGAAGTCATGGATATTCTCAACAAGTACGACGTTCCATGCGGCCCAATTCTGTCCATGAAAGAAATTGCCGAAGAGCCCGCACTCCGTGCTACCGGTACTGTGGTTGAGGTGGATCACCCTATTCGAGGCAAGTACCTTACTGTTGGCAATCCAATCAAGATGTCTGATAGCCCAACTGATGTAACTCGTTCACCATTGCTTGGTGAGCATACTGATGAGATTCTTCATGAATTAGGTTATTCGACTGATGAATTAATTTCTCTTCGTCACGATAAGGTGATCTAAGATGCGGATTGCGTTGATTGGGAGTGCGGATTTTGGTAAGGCTGCCTTAGAGGCTTTTTTAGATCGTGGTGACGAAGTCGTTGCGGTTTTCTGCCCACCTGATAATCCCAAATCGACTAAACCTGAGGTCCTAAAAGAAGCAGCGCTGGCAAGGGGCCTTAGCGCTTTGCAATTCTCATCTCTCAAAGGACCTGAGGCTGCTCAGGCCATGATTGATGCTAATGCCGATATCTGTGTGATGGCCTATGTGCTGCAATTTGTACCGCAAGAGCTTTGCAAAATACCAAAGCACGGCACGATTCAGTATCACCCATCACTCTTGCCAAAATATCGCGGTCCTAGCGCCATTAATTGGGCGATTGCATTAGGAGAAGACAAAACTGGTCTAACGATCTTCCGTCCATCTGATGGCTTAGATGAGGGCGAAGTCATTTTGCAAAAAGAAGTCGCTATTGGACCAAATGACACTTTGGGCAAGGTTTATTTTGATCATCTTTTTCCAATCGGAGTCAAAGCACTTCTAGAGGCTGCTGACCTAGTAGTTGCAGGCAAGCATCAAGAGCTAGTTCAAGATGAATCCAAGGCTAACTACGAGGGTTGGTTTGGTGTTGAGGCTGCGCAGATTCATTGGGCGACACATATCAGTCAAATCTACAACCTGATTCGTGCGTGCAACCCAGCTCCTGGAGCATGGACGAAATTTGGTGAGCAAAAGGTTCAGATCTACGATTGCCACAAGCATGTGACTGGAACCTTTGGTGCGGTTAAAGGCAAGCCAGGTGAAATCACCCAAATCACTTTAGATTCATTCTTTATCGCCTGCCATGGCGGACAGATTGAAGTCCTCAAGGCTAAGGGTGCTGCAGGGAAGGTGAGTGGTGCCGATTTGGCTAAAGAGTTGAACTTAGAAGTGGGTAAGTTCTTTACCTTGTAAACATTGCTTAGGATTAAATTTCTAAGTTATCTATCAAGCGTGTTTTGCCAATCTTGGCCGCTGTGAGAATCACGAGTGGCTCGCCTGTATGCAGACCTTCGTTAGACGCTGGAGCCAAATCACTTTGTTTGCGAATGGCGATGTAATCAGGATTCCAGCCGCGTCCAGCAAGTGTTGCCACCGCCTTTTTTTCAATTTCTGAGAGTGACGCAACGTTGCGCTCTTTCAACTGAAGAACTTGTTCACGCACTTCTTTAAGCGCTTTTTGTAGTTCGGGTGCTTCTGCGCGTTCTTCAGTCGAGAGGTAGCCATTACGAGAAGAGAGGGCGAGGCCATCATCAGCACGAATCGTTTCACCAGGAACGATGTCTACTGGTAATGCAAACTGTTTAGCCATTTGACGAATAATCATCAACTGTTGGTAATCTTTTTTTCCAAATACGGCGACCTTGGGCTGTACGCAAGAAAAAAGTTTTAATACAACCGTGCAAACTCCCTTAAAGAAGCCAGGGCGAAATTCACCCTCAAGGATGTCACCGAGTTGTTGCGGTGGATCTACGCGGTATTCTTGTGGCTGTGGATAGAGATCACGCTCAGTCGGAGCAAACAGGATGTAGACACCTTCTTTTTCTAGCTTCTCGATATCTGCTTGCATAGTGCGGGGATAGCTATCAAAGTCTTCGTTGGGGCCAAACTGCAGGCGATTTACAAAGATGCTGGCAACTACTGGGTCACCATGTTGTCTTGCTAGTCGCATGAGTGATAAATGACCCTCATGCAGGTTACCCATGGTCGGTACAAATGAAGCGCGGTTTTGGCCGCGCAAGTGGTCACGCAACTCCTGAATATCACTAATGATTTTCATGCAACAGGAGTATAGGCAAGGCGCACGTAAATCGGAGCATAGGGCTCAGCCTGTGTGATCTCTATCAAGGCCTCGCGTGAGAGCTCGAGCATGGCAATGAAATTGACAATCACTACCGGAATGCCTTCGCCAGATTTAATCGCATCTTCAAATAGCTCACCAAACTCAATAAAGCGCGTGCTTTGTAGGCGACGTAGAATCCGCGTCATGAAGTCGCGGACAGATAGTTGTTCGCGGGTAATCGTGTGGTGCTGATTCAGTTTGGCACGATGTAGGACATCACGCCAGGCCATTTGCAGGTCATCTAAATTGACTTCCGGCCAAGTGATAGCAACGGTAGTATCCACAAAGCCATGGGCTATCTGGAAGTCACGTCCTTGCTGTGGAATTTGGTCAAGTTCTTGAGCAGCAAGCTTCATGCGCTCATATTCCAATAGGCGACGAACCAATTCTGCGCGCGGATCATCTACTTCTTCTTCACTATCTGCCTTCTTCATTGGCAGTAGCATGCGTGATTTAATTTCGATCAACATGGCTGCCATTAACAAATACTCGGCAGCAAGCTCAAGATTGGTGTGGCGAATTTGATCGATATAGCTCAGGTATTGCTGAGTAACCTGCGCCATTGGAATATCCAACACATTGAAATTCTGCTTGCGAATGAGATAAAGCAAAAGATCTAGTGGGCCTTCAAATGCCTCTAGAAAAATTTCTAGCGCATCTGGTGGGATATAGAGATCAGTCGGTAATTTAAATAATGGTTCGCCATACAGTTTGGCGAACGCTTCCGACATCCCGTCAGTGACTGATGGAGTGCTATCTAGTAAATCCGATATTGGCTGAGTGCTTGGCTCAGTTCCCGGCTCAGTCATTCGAATAAACGTAAGCGCGTTGTTTTAACTTGGCAGCTTTTGCACGGCGCTGATCTTCAACGGTAAGGGGTTCTTTGTCCCACAGCAGCGCGCGACCAGCTTGTTGGTCTGCCTCGAGATTAGGCTTCTCAGATTTGAGCTCATTTAAGAACTGGGTAAATTCAGACTGATATCTTGCCATGGTATTTCCTAAAATACTCAATTAATTCAATAACTTACGGTATTAATTCCAAAAGTCATCTGGGGACTACACCCGTCATTATAGGTGCTTTTTAAGGCTATTTTTACAAGTTTGCTGCTAGCAAAGCCTCAATTTGAGGGGCCTCCACCCGGGTCATCAGATGCTGATAGGCCTTGATTGGATTCTTGCTAGAAAGTGGGTTATTGATATCACTCCAAGATTGCGGAGGGAGGGAGAGAAAATCTTCTACGCCTACAGCAACTTGTGGAATAACCGGCTTGAGATAAAGACTCAGCATACGGAAAGCTTCTAAGGTTACGCTACAAACTTGCTGCAAGTCTGCCTCTCGAGCCAGATCTTTGGCAATTTCCCAAGGCTTGTTCTCATCTACGAAAGCATTGACCTTGTCAGCGAGTTCCATGATGGTACGTAATGCTTTTGCATATTCGCGTGCTTCATAAAGCGCTGCAATTTTTTCACTTGAGGCAGCAATTTCTTTGAGCAGGGGATTGTTCATGGCTTCATCAGACACTACGCCACTAAAACGTTTGACTAAAAATCCTGCACTGCGACTCGCAATATTGATGTACTTGCCCAATAAATCACTATTTACGCGCGCAACAAAGTCTTGTAAATTTAAATCTAAATCTTCCATGCTGTCATTGAGCTTCGTAGCAAAGTAATAGCGGAACCATTCCGGATTAAAGCCACATTCAATGACGCTGTTTGCAGAAATTAAGGTGCCGCGTGACTTACTCATCTTCTCGCCATCAACGGTTAAGAAACCATGAGCAAATACATTGGTTGGTGTGCGATAGCCTGCAAATTGCAAAGTAGCTGGCCAAAAGAGGGTGTGGAAATACAAGATATCTTTACCAATGAAATGGTATTGCTCAGTGGTCGTATCTGGTTTGACCCACTCATCAAAGTTCAGGCCTTTAGCCTGGCAGTAATTGAGGAAGCTAGCGTAGTAGCCAATAGGGGCATCAAGCCAGACATAGAAGTATTTGCCTGGGGCATCAGGAATCTCAAAGCCGAAATAAGGAGCGTCACGAGAGATATCCCAGTCACCCAACTTGCTTTCGCCTGGCTGGCCAACCCACTCCTTCATCTTGTTTCGGGCTTCAGGTTGAAGTGGTGTCTTTACTTGAGTCCAGTCGCGCAAAAATGCCTCGCAACGAGGATCAGATAACTTAAAGAAGTAATGATCAGAAATCTTTTTGATGGGTGTTGCACCGCTCACTACTGAGAAAGGATTTTTCAGATCAGTAGGCGAATAGGTGGCACCACATTTTTCACAGTTATCACCGTATTGATCTTTGGCGCCACACTTAGGGCACTCGCCTTTGATGAAGCGGTCCGGCAAGAACATTTCTTTGACTGGGTCATAAGCTTGTTCAATCGCGCGTTTTTCAATCAGGCCGGCATCACGTAATTTCAGATAGATACTTTGCGAGAGTTTTTCATTCTCTGGGCTATCTGTCGTGTAGTAGTTGTCAAATGAAATGAGGAAGTTGTCAAAGTCGCGCTTATGCTCTTTCCAAACATTGGCGATCAACTCCTTTGGAGTGATACCTTCTTTTTCTGCGCGCAACATGATGGGGGTGCCGTGGGTATCATCGGCGCCAACATAATGCACTTCATGACCACGCATCCGTTGAAAGCGTACCCAAATATCAGTTTGTACATATTCCACCAGATGGCCAATATGGATCTGACCATTGGCATACGGTAAGGCGGAGGTGACAAGAAGGCGACGCTGGGAGCTGCTCATGTAATACGGACTTAAATAAGAAGGTTAAATTAGGGGTAATGCTCCATTATGCCGAGCTTGTGCAGTGATTTTAGTCTGCGGTTAAAGTAAACACCGCGAAGTTTCCGTAAATCTCGCTAAACTCCAATTTCTACTCGATTCAGAAAGCGTTTCATGGCCGTTCAGCCCAATATTCAGATGTCTAGCGCCTCCGTGCCTTTGGTCCACGAGGTTGAGGTCTTGGATGAGGCGGGCAGGAAAAAGCTCACCTACATCCCTGGGGAGCGCTCATTAACGATTTATCTGGATAAGCGTGAGGTCGTCACTTTGATGACCCTAGGCAGCGCTCCCGAAGCCCTGGTTCTGGGCTACTTACGTAATCAGCGTTTGGTGGAGTCTCCGGACGATATCGAGAGTATCCAGGTTGATTGGGAGACTGATTCTGCAGCCGTTAAGACTCGCCGTAACACGGTTGATATTGATGCGCTTACTAGCAAGCGGGTAGTTACTACCGGTTGTGGTCAAGGCACGATGTTTGGCGGCCTCATGGAAGAGATGTCCGAGATTCGGCTACCAGATGGACCCCAATTATCCCAAGAGGCAATCGTCGCCTTAATTGATGCCATTCGTGTTCACGACTCGATCTATAAGAGGTCTGGCTCAGTTCACGCCTGTGCTGTATTTGAGAGGGTAGGTGAAGATGGGGTGAAGCTTCTTCACTTTATTGAAGATGTGGGACGCCATAATGCGGTCGACTCGATTTCTGGTCTAATGTGGCTGGCCAATAAACCCGGCAAAGATTTAATCTTCTTCACTACTGGGCGCCTCACCTCTGAGATGGTGATTAAAGGAGCCCAGATGGGCGTGCCTTTCCTCCTAACCCGCTCGGGGGTCACTCTCATGGGTCTGGAACTGGCTCGTAAAACCAACCTCACCATCCTGTCTCGTTGTTCTGGTAAACATTTTGAGATCTATAACGCCCCTGAGCGAGTGATTTTTACCAAAAATAGCTAATTTTTAGTGTCCAGAACCCGATAAATGGTGGGTAAGGGCTGCGAAGGTTTTACAATTCGCCCATGACTATTAAATCTGACCACTGGATCCGCCGCATGGGCGAGCAAGGCATGATCAGCCCGTTTGAGCCTGGACAAGTTCGCCAAGACGCTGCTGGTAATAAAATCGTGAGTTATGGCACATCAAGCTATGGCTACGATATTCGTTGCGCAGACGAGTTCAAAATCTTTACGAACATCAACAGCACTATTGTTGACCCCAAGAATTTCGATGATCAATCTTTCGTAGATTTTAAGGGTGATGTTTGCATCATTCCACCAAATTCATTTGCTTTAGCAAGAACCGTTGAATATTTTAAGATTCCACGCAGTGTATTAACTGTTTGCGTTGGCAAAAGTACCTATGCTCGTTGCGGCATTATTGTGAATGTGACTCCATTCGAGCCTGAGTGGGAAGGCTATGTCACTTTAGAGTTTTCTAACACCACACCATTGCCTGCAAAGATATACGCAGGTGAGGGATGTGCGCAAGTTCTCTTCTTTGAGAGTGATGAGATTTGCGGCACGTCTTATAAAGATCGTGGTGGTAAGTATCAAGGTCAGCGGGGCGTGACCCTGCCTAAGACTTAATTTCCTTTATTCCAATCCTAGTTCGCGAACCTAAAGGGTAGCCATGAAATTTCGTTTCCCAATCATCATCATAGATGAGGACTTTCGCTCCGAAAATATTTCGGGTTCGGGTATTCGCGATCTCGCTGAAGCCATAGAGCAAGAGGGTATGGAGGTTATTGGTCTAACCAGTTATGGTGACCTCACCTCTTTTGCACAACAAGCCTCCCGCGCATCTAGTTTTATCGTTTCTATTGATGATGAAGAGTTTGATTCCGATTCCGAAGATCATGATCTTCCCGCCTTAAATAACTTGCGCGCCTTTATTACAGAAGTGCGTAAGCGCAATGAAGATATTCCAATCTTCTTGTATGGCGAAACTCGTACTTCACGTCATATGCCCAATGACATCTTGCGTGAGTTGCATGGTTTCATTCATATGAATGAAGACACCCCAGAGTTTGTAGCGCGTCATATTATTCGTGAAGCAAAGGTCTATCTCGATTCATTAGCGCCACCATTCTTCCGTGCACTAACCAATTACGCTTCTGAAGGTTCTTATTCTTGGCATTGCCCAGGGCATTCTGGCGGCGTTGCTTTCTTAAAGAGTCCAGTAGGTCGTATGTTTCACCAATTCTTTGGTGAGAACATGCTGCGTGCCGACGTTTGTAATGCCGTAGAAGAGTTGGGCCAACTGCTAGACCATACTGGTCCTGTGCTCCAGAGTGAGCGCAATGCTGCCCGCATCTTCAATGCGGACCATTTGTTCTTTGTTACTAATGGCACCTCTACCTCCAACAAAATTGTTTGGCACTCTACTGTTGCTCCTGGCGATGTAGTGTTGGTTGATCGCAATTGCCATAAATCGGTGATTCATTCCATCACTATGATGGGTGCGATTCCGATTTTCTTGATGCCAACCCGTAATCACCTTGGCATTATTGGACCGATTCCTAAAGAAGAATTTGAGTGGGCCAACATCAAGAAGAAAATTGATGCTAATCCATTTATTAAGAATAAAAACGTAGTGCCACGCGTCATGACACTGACTCAAAGTACTTACGATGGCATCATCTATAACGTTGAAATGATCAAAGAGATGCTTGATGGCAAGGTTGACTCTTTGCATTTTGACGAAGCTTGGTTGCCCCACGCTGCTTTCCATCCGTTCTATAAAGATATGCATGCGATTGGTTCCGATCGCAAGCGCACCAAGAAGAGTTTGATGTTTGCAACTCAGTCTACTCATAAGCTCTTAGCTGGTTTGTCACAAGCTTCGCAGGTTTTGGTTCAAGATGCTGAGGAGACCAAGCTTGATCGTGATTGCTTCAATGAAGCCTATCTGATGCATACCTCTACAAGCCCGCAGTACGCCATTATTGCCTCCTGCGACGTTTCTGCTGCGATGATGGAGTCGCCTGGCGGCACCACTTTGGTAGAAGAGTCGATTGCTGAAGCAATGGACTTCCGTCGCGCCATGCGCGAAGTGGATGATAAGTTCGGTGCCGACTGGTGGTTTAAGGTTTGGGGACCGGATCACTTGGCAGAAGAAGGTATTGGCGAGCGCTCTGATTGGGTGTTGGCACCAAATGCAGGCTGGCATGACTTTGGCAAATTGGCTAAAGACTTCAATATGCTGGACCCAATTAAGGCAACAGTAGTTACTCCAGGATTAGATATTGAGGGTAACTTTGGTTCTATGGGTATCCCGGCAAGTATTGTTACGAAGTATCTTGCAGAACATGGAGTGATCGTTGAGAAATGTGGCCTGTATTCCTTCTTCATTATGTTTACCATCGGCATTACTAAGGGTCGTTGGAACACGCTAGTGACAGAGCTGCAACAGTTTAAGGATCACTTTGATAAGAATGCTCCTTTATGGAAAGTGCTGCCTGAGTTTGTAGCCAAGCACCCACGTTATGAGCGTGTTGGCCTAAAAGATATTTGTCAGCAGATTCATGAGTTCTACAAGGGCCGTAATGTGGCTCGCATGACGACAGAGATGTATACCTCTGATATGGTTCCAGCCATGATGCCTTCTGAAGCTTGGGCCAAGATGGCTCATAAAGAAGTTGATCGGGTGCCACTCGATCAGTTAGAAGGGCGCGTAACAGCCATGTTGGTAACGCCATACCCACCAGGCATTCCACTTTTGATTCCAGGTGAGCGCTTTAATAAACGCATTGTGGATTATCTGTACTTCGCAAGAGACTTTAATGAAAAGTTCCCAGGCTTTGAGACTGATATCCATGGCCTAGTTAAGGCTGACCTAGATGGTCGTAGTCAATACTACGTTGATTGCGTAAGGCAAGAGCGTGACATTACGCTTTAAGTCTAATGAAGATTTAATTGATAATGCCCTGCTTCTGCAGGGCATTTTTATTTAATCGGCTTATCCAATTGAAACGTTACCGGGGCGTCTTCATCCACCTTATTTACAGATTCTTCCAGCTTTGATTCTTCTGCGCTAGTGAAGTTGAAATCCTGACTCTGTACTACAGCAGCGGGCTTATCTAGTAATGTTGTCACAAGCGCGGGGAAGGCGATGACCACTGCCACCATAATCAGTTGCAATCCTACCCAAGGGAGCGCCCCCCAGTAGATATCGCTACTCTTGACCTCTTTTGGCGCCACTCCTCGCAGGTAGAAGAGTGCAAACCCAAATGGCGGATGCATGAACGAGGTTTGCATATTGACGCATAGCATCACCCCAAACCAGACAAGTGCAGCGCTCGCAGCGGCCTGTGGATTGCCGTTCATAGAATCAAGCAGTACCGGGGAGAGTAGTTTGACTGCCACTGGTGCCAGCATTGGCACGATGATGAAAGCAATCTCAAAAAAGTCTAAAAAGAAGGCCAAGAAAAATACTAAGAGATTGACGGCAATCAGAAAGCCTACCCAGCCACCGGGCATTCCTGAGAACAGATTCTCAACCCATAAGCCGCCATCAACTCCTTGGAATACGACTGAGAAGCAGGTGGAGCCGATGAGAATAAAGACCACCATGGCAGTAATGCGCATCGTGTTTTGATAGGCCTCCTGAATTAAACCTTTGAGATTGGGAATATTCGCTCTGCGTAGCCATGCCAATAGCAATGCGCCCATCGCTCCCATGGCGCCAGATTCAGTTGGGGTGGCAATGCCGGTCATGATCGTACCAAGCACTAAAAAAATCAGTACCGCAGAAGGAATTATGCCGAGGAGACATTTTTTCCAGAGCCCCCAGCCCTTGAGGGTCAGATCACTTACTGGCATCGCTGGCAAATAGTCTGGACGTATGCGGGAGAGGAAGAAGGTATAGAGCGCAAAAAGGGCAATTTGCAGCAATGAAGGTCCCCAAGCACCAAGATACATACTGCCGACATCGGCGCTACCACTTTGAGTCTTGAGTTGATCTGCTAAAACGATCAGAACTAACGATGGCGGCACTAATTGAGTAATGGTTCCAGAGGCTGCCAGAACGCCTGTGGCGTAGCGCATGTTATAGCCATAGCGCATCATCACTGGCAAAGAGATCATCGCCATAGCAATCACTTGGGCAGCTACTGTGCCAGTAATCGCACCGAGAATAAATCCCACAATGATGACTGAGTAACCTAGACCGCCACGTACTCCCCCAAAAAGTTGACCCATCGAGTCGAGCATTTCTTCAGCAAGACCACAGCGCTCAAGAATGGCACCCATAAAGGTAAAGAATGGAATCGCTAGAAGCAGGTCATTCGCGAGAACGCTACCAAAGATACGCTGTGGAATAGCTTGCAAAAATGGCATACCAAAGAAGCCTTCGCTGATAGCAATGGCAGAAAAGAAGAGAGCAGCAGCCATCAGAGAGAATGCGACTGGAAAGCCAATCAACATAAAGATAATCAGGCCGCCAAACATGAGCGGTGGCATCCACTCTAATGGAATCATTGCATTGGCTTTTCGTAATGAAGATCTTCGGCGGGTAAGGCGACTTCACCTGTGAGTGCGCCAATGCGTTTGATGATTTCTGATGCGCCTTGCAAGCTGAGCATGAAGAAACCAAAGGGCACAACAAACTTAATAGGGTATCGAGTAAGACCACCCGAATTCATCGAATGCTCCATGACCAACCAGGACGGATAAAAGAGGGTTGTCCATGAGAGCCAGGCAAACAAAATACAAGCTGGCATCAAGAACAAAACCAAGCCAAATAAATCCACCCAAATACGACCCCGATCTGACAGGCGTGAGTAAATTAAATCAACACGAACATGTTCGTTGCGCTTAAGAGTGTAGGCCGCGCCCAACATCACTGCAGCACTAAATAAATACCATTGCAGTTCTAAAGGCCAGTTATTGCTAATGTCTAAGCCATAGCGCAGTAAGGCATTGACTGCCGATACTACGCAGGACAACAAAATCATGATGCCGGCAGCTTTGCCAAGCAGTTTGTTTGTACGATCAATACCCGAGGAAAGTTTGGACCAAAACCCCATGCGATCTAGAGGTCTGCACGACCCCGTTTGATAGCAGCGAGTACTTGTGCTGGAGCTGTGCCTCCAGCATGTTGGCGTGATTGCACTGAGCCATCGACAGTTAGCAAGGTAAAGACATCATCACCAATCAGTTCAGGGCGATTATCAAGACCACAAGCAAAGCGCAATTCTGAGAGACTTAAGTCAGTCAGCATACAGTTTCTACCAACACAGGCTTTAACGGCGTGAGCAACAGCTTCATGAGCATCACGGAATGCCAAGCCTTTTTTAACTAAGTAGTCGGCTAAGTCAGTGGCCGTTGAAAAGCCTTCTTGGGCCGCCGCTTTCATCACGTCTGCTTTAACTTTGATATGAGGAATCATGTCAGCAAAGATACGCAGCGTATCTTGCACAGTATCAACTGCATCAAACAACGGCTCTTTATCTTCTTGGTTATCCTTGTTATAGGCAAGAGGCTGACTCTTCATGAGTGTTAGCAAAGAGATAAGATCGCCATAGACGCGACCTGTCTTGCCCCTTGCTAATTCAGGAACGTCAGGGTTTTTCTTTTGCGGCATGATGGAGCTACCAGTGCAGAAGCGATCTGGTAGATCAATAAAGCCAAAGCGTGGACTAAGCCACAGTACAAGCTCTTCTGAGAGGCGAGAAACGTGCATCATCAAGATCGATGCAAATGCACAGAACTCAATCGCAAAGTCACGATCTGATACGGCATCTAAGGAGTTATTGCAAATGCCATCAAAGCCAAGAGTCTTAGCAACTTGCTCCCGATTAATAGGGTAGGTGGTCCCTGCCAAAGCCGCCGCACCTAACGGCAGGCGATTAAAGCGCGCACGCAAATCAGTCAAGCGACTAGCATCACGACTAAACATTTCAAAATAAGCCATCAAGTGATGACCAAAGGTAATGGGTTGTGCAACCTGCAGATGAGTATGACCAGGCATGATCGTGCCAGCATGTTTTTCTGCTAAATCCAATAGTGCGCTGCGCAGAGCTTGAAGAGTAATAGCAACCTCATCAACACTGCCGCGCAACCACAGACGTAAATCAGTAGCCACTTGGTCATTCCTAGAGCGACCAGTGTGCAGACGTTTTCCTGCGTCGCCCACTAGTGCAGTTAGGCGTGCTTCAATATTGAGGTGCACATCTTCTAGTGCCAATTGCCATAAAAATTGGCCAGATTCAATCTCACTCTTAATCTGGGCCATACCCTTCTCGATATCGGCTAAATCCTGGGCGCTGATGATCTTTTGGGCAGCTAACATCTGGGCGTGGGCCAGGGAGCCGGCAATATCGACCATTGCAAAGCGCTGATCAAAGCCAATTGAGGCGGTATAGCGCTGAACGAGCTCGTCTACCGGTTCATTAAAACGGGCCGACCAAGCTTGGGCTTTGTTGTCTAAGGAATTTTTGGGTGAGCTCATAAACACAGTATATTGTTGTACGTCTTTTATTATTTTAAATGCTATGTCCCAGACCACAAATTCTTCCTCTTTGGCAGCTCCTAAGCGCCTAGTTATCGCCTCCCGTGAAAGTCGCCTAGCCATGTGGCAGGCAGAACACGTACGGGATTGCCTCAAAAAGCTCTATCCAGACTGCGATGTCCAGATTTTGGGCATGACTACCCGAGGGGACCAGATTTTGGATAAAGCCCTCTCTAAAGTGGGTGGTAAGGGCCTTTTTGTCAAAGAGCTCGAAACAGCCCTGGAGGATGGGCGTGCTGATTTGGCAGTTCATTCCCTGAAAGATGTTCCGATGGTGATGCCAGAGGGATTTGATCTTTCTTGTGTGATGGCTAGAGAAGACGCACGGGATGCATTTGTTTCAAATGACTATGCAAGTCTTGAAGACTTACCCAAGGGAGCAATCGTAGGAACTTCGAGTTTGCGTCGTGAGTCAGTGCTGCGAGCAAAACTCCCACATTTACAGATTCATCCTTTGCGTGGTAATTTGGATACACGAATGGGTAAGCTAGATCGTGGCGAGTATCAAGCCATCATTTTGGCGGCTGCAGGATTAAAGCGTTTAGGTTTAGAGGGTCGGATTCGTGCTTATCTTCCATATGATCCATACACGCCAGCTGCTGGTCAAGGTGCTTTAGGTATTGAGACTTTAAGCAAGCATCCCAATATCAAACAATGGCTTGCCCCTCTAAATGATTTGCCCACCTTGTTTTCTGTTTCTGCAGAGCGGATGGTATCTCGTCAGCTCGGCGGTTCCTGCGAAGTGCCCTTGGCAGCTCATGCGGTATGGAATCAGAGCCAAATGCAAATTCGTTCTTTTGTAGCAAGCGTGGATGGCAAAGCGATTTGTATAGCTAATGGCAATGCACAAGTGCAGTCGATTGAAGATGCTGAGGCACTGGGGCTTGCGGTCGCAAAAGATTTGTTAGCACAGGGCGCAGCAGATTTAATTCCGAAAATTTCTAAATAGCAATCATCGTAGCGATGAGTACTAAAACCATCGTCGTTACTAGGCCCAGCGGTCAGTCTCGTCAGCTGATAGAGATACTTTCTAAAAGTATTGAACATAGCGGTGTCGCAAAGCGTAGTCTCCCAGAAATAGTCTCACTTCCTTTGCTGACAATTATTCCCAAAGCAGATCATTCACTGGCAGACTATATTGCCACTACATTAAAAGATGCAGATCTAGCGATCTTTGTGAGCCCTAATGCAATTGAATGCGTCATGCGTTTACTGGAGCGTGATTGGCAAGAATTTTCAAAGAAGATTATTCCAATTGGCGTGATGGGTGGAAGCAGTAAGTTGGCGTTACAGAACCATGGCATTGGTCAAGAAAAAAATCCCACCCCGGTATTGGTCCCAAAGAATAATGAGCAATGGGATTCAGAAGGGCTATGGCAAGAGCTACAAAGCCTTGGCTGGGACTTCAAAAATAAGAAGATTGTTATCTTCAAAGGTGAGGGTGGCCGCGAATGGCTGGCTGATACCTTAGTGCAAGCAGGGGCGATAGTAGAAGCGATCTCTGTATACACTCGTGTGCCCTTAGATCTTGCCAATCCCGCTTGGCACGTCATTCGTGAAATGGATTTCTCAAAATCACTTTGGTTGCTAACATCTTCTGAGGCAGTGCGTTATTTAGGCCAAGTGGTGAAGGATCAATTTCCACAGGGGCTACAAACTGCTAGCGCCTTATGCCCACATCAGAATATTGCTGATGCAGCTAAGGCTATTGGATTTGGCGAGGTTTTTACTACTGAGTCTGGCGATGAGGCTCTCATTAAAGCCAGCCTAGCTTGGCTGATGATTTAAGTTTTCGAGAGTTCTAGTAAGGCGGGCAAGAAAATTTCATTGACTAATATTGGGTGGCCCTTTAACTGATAGAGGGTGCGTCGAGCCCATAAGGGCGAACTCAAGCCACTGTAATTCTTGGAACATCGTTTCCATAAGGCGCTACTTTTATCTAAGCGCGCAATCTCTCGTGGCGGTTTTGCTTTGACATAGCTTCGTGTTTTTGCAAACAACACAGCGCCCAAAGGCTTTGTACCTAGGCGCAGAACACTATGGTTGCTGCCACTAGAGCTTAATGTCGGAATCACGCTATGCGCCATCACTACGGGAATATTGTTTGAGCACAACAGTACTTCACGCACCCTGCAGCGTCTAATCTTGAAATGGAAATAGCGACTTTCATCGCTATTGAGGGATTGAGGACAATCGCGCAAAACCCGTACTTCTAGTTTTTGACTAAGTGCGTTCTCAATTTTTTGGGTGAGTGACCCAGTATCGCTAAGCCAAGGCTGCCACTTTCGTGGCGCCCGATGAATTTCACCGGAACCGGCTCGATTCCATGAAGAACGGAGACGATTACGGTGAGCCATTTTTAGCTACCGCTAAAGTTCCGACGTTGACCGCCAGACTTTGGTTTAGCAAAACGTGGACCTGCTGGACGTGAATCAGCAGAGCGTGCTGGGCGTGAATCGGCAGAGCGCGCAGGACGTGAGTCAGCAGAGCGTGCAGGGCGTGAATCGGCTGAACGTGAAGGACGTGAATCAGCAGAACCAGTCGAACGCACTTCGAAATGGCTGCCTGAACGATTGCCACCGCCAGAGCCACCACTACCAAAACGAGATTCAGAGCGTGCGCCTGAACCATAACGACCACCACTAGAACGACCACCGCCACCACCTGAGCGGCCACCACCGGAACGGTTGCCGCCACCGCCACCACCAAAGCTAGGCTTTGCTTGTGGCTCTAGACCAGCAATGACTGATGCCACGATATCTTGCTGTGTAAAGCGCTCGATATTGCGAATCTTGGCGCGATCACGATGTTCAACCAAAGTAATAGCCACACCATTACGACCAGCGCGACCAGTACGACCAATGCGGTGCGTATAGTCTTCAGGTTTCATGGGTAGGCCAAAGTTAATCACGTGACTAATACGTGGAACATCAATACCGCGAGCTGCTACATCAGTCGCTACCAAAATCTTGGTGTGACCTTTACGCAAAGACTCTAGGCGACGCATGCGCACAGCTTGAGGCATTGCACCATGGAGGGCAGTGGCTTCGTAGCCGTTAGCACGCAAGGTATCAGCGATCTTTTCGCTTTCTACCTGGGTGCTGGCAAACACAACCGCTTGGTCCAAGGTGGCATCAGCCAAAATGTGCTCAAGCAATTTATGCTTGTGTGACATGCTGTCAGCCCAATGTAACTTCTGTTCGATGTTGGCGTGCTTCTCACCTGCGTGAGCAAGTTCAATGCGCTTAGCATCAGTAGTCAAGGCATTAGCTAAAGACATAATCTTTGGCGCAAAGGTTGCTGAGAACATTAAAGTCTGGTTGCGGCCTGCACAACGCTTATCAATTGCCTCAAGATCATCAGCAAATCCCATGTCGAGCATGCGATCTGCTTCATCAATTACGAGTTGCTTTACATCATCTAAGCGAATTGCTTTGCTATCGCACAAGTCGAGTAAACGACCTGGAGTTGCCACAACTAAGAGTGCGCCTTTGAGGGCTTGAATTTGTTTGCCATAAGGCATGCCGCCCATGATGGTTGCAATACGGATACCTTTCATGCCACGGACTAAGTTCACTGCATCGGCGGTAACCTGTTGAGCTAACTCACGGGTAGGGCAGAGCACTAACACTTTAGGTTGTGCACGACCTGGTACAGGCGAATTGTTCGGATTAGCTTCGATGAGTTGATGAATCAAAGGCAATAAAAAGGCTGCGGTTTTGCCGCTACCAGTTTGGCTGCTGACCAATAAGTCACCGCCAGCTAAAGCTGCAGGAATAACCTGAGCTTGAACAGCGGTCGCTTGGGTAAAACCCAATTCAGCAACGTTTTTAAGAAGTGGGGCCGCTAGGGCGAAAGACTGGAATTCAGATCCAGTCGGCTTTGAGTCTTTCGACTCGTGTTGAGTTTCTTTAGAAAAAGTCATGCTATTACACATCCCTTTCAAGGGATGTCTCCGTATGTTGCACCCATGGTTTTATAGGATGCGATGGTCAAAGGCATCGACCATCAGGCAGGCGGCAGCGCGTTTTTTGAACTTCGGTGTTTATGACTTCTAAACGGTACGCTGAAATATAGCTGGGGGGCGATGAATCAAATTGCTTCAAAAGCCTCTCATTATGACAGTTAGAGGGGGTGATTACAAGGGTTTTCCCGAATTAATTATGATGCAGAGATGGAATTTTTCTCCTTAGACCTACTCAAGCCCTCAAATGCTGGAATTATTGATTTCACAAGCTACCTGCTGGGCACGCTCTTCATCATCTTATTGCCAGGGCCCAATTCCCTTTATGTCTTAACAACTACGACGCAAAGGGGTTGGAAGTTGGGTGCTTGGAGTGCACTAGGGATCTTTATTGGCGATTTAGTTTTGATGATTACCGTTGCCTTGGGCGCTGCATCATTGCTAATGTCTTCACCAGTTATTTTTACCATTGTCCGCACTCTGGGTGCTGCCTATTTAGCGTGGATGGGAGTTGGCTTGCTGCGGAGTGGTCAGCAGCGCTGGGTATCAGAGGGGTATTCAGAAGCTTATGAAATCCAAGCCCGCCTCATGCGATTACATCCATTGCTTGCAGCACTCGCTTTATCCCTAACCAACCCCAAAGCAATCTTTTTCTTTATCGCCTTCTTTTCTCAATTTATTCGTTCTGACTCTGCAAATCCTGCATACACCTTTTTATATCTGGCTACTGTTTTGCAGTTAATGAGCATGACCTATTTAGCGGCCTTAATTTGCGTTGGCCAATTCTTCTCAAAGTTTTTTGAGGTGCATCCGCGTTGGGCTGCTTGCCTGTGGATGCTAGCAGGACTCTTATTTGTCGGGTTTGCTCTACGCTTGCTAATCGCCTGATTACTTCAGTCGCTTTAATAATCTCTCTGTATTCTTGCTATAGGGTGGACGAGCGGGCTTAGAGCCCTTCAACAGATTGCTACCGAGTAAGCCACGCACTTCTAGGATTGGCTTGTGATGGCTAAAGGTATCAAATCCTGCCTTACCGTGATAAGTGCCCATACCACTAGCACCAACTCCACCGAAGGGTAGAGATTCGACTGCTGCGTGCAATAAGGTGTCATTGATAGTGATGCCACCAGAGCGGGTCTCTTCTAAAACACGTCGCATATTCTTTTTGTCTTTACCAAACCAGTAGAGTGCTAATGGGTTGGGTCTGTTATTGATATAAGCAATGGCTGCGGCAGTATCTGCAATAGTCACTATTGGAAGAATGGGCCCAAAGATTTCTTCATGCAGAACGCGCGCCTGGGGCGATACATCCACTAGTACAACAGGCTCAAACCTTCTTGCCCCAGCAGAGGGGTTATTGAGCAAGGGAATTGCTTTTGCTCCACGGTCTACAGCATCGCTTACTAAATGTTGCCAGTATTGCAGCTGAGTGTCATCAATTGGGCCGGTCAGCTCTTCAGGACTACTAAATTGGGTTTGAGCTGCAGTTTGAAGTTCTTGAATAAAAGCATCTTGCCTGCTTTGTTCAATCAGAACGTAATCTGGAGCAATACAGGTTTGACCGCTATTGAGTAATTTGCCATAAATAATGGCGCCAGCAGCTTCCTCTAGTTTGGCTGTGGAATCAATGATGGCTGGTGTCTTGCCTCCAAGCTCTAGTGTCACAGGCGTTAGATTTTCGGCAGCGGCACGCATCACTTTTTTGCCGGTAGTTTCTGATCCAGTAAAGAGAAGGTGGTTGAATGGCAATGCGGCAAACTGTTCGGCTACATCGACACCACCAGTAGTGACACAAAATTCGCTAGAGTGAAAATACTCTTGAATTAAGCCTGCCAAGAACCCGGAGGTACGAGAGCAGCGATCAGAAGGCTTTAACCAAACGCGATTGCCAGCAGCAAGCGCTGCTATAGCAGGGACGAGGGCTAATTGAATTGGGTAATTCCAGGGGCTCATGATGCCAACAATCCCGATCGATTGACTTTCAGTCCACGCTTCTGAAGAACCCATAAATGACGGTGTTTCCATCTGTACAGGCCGCATCCACTCTTTGAGATGTTTGCGCGTGTACCTAGCTGCTTGATACACCATCTGAAATTCTGCAAGGCGGGTTTCAATCGGGTGGCGTACTCCAAAATCTGCTTCTAATACTTTGCAGATTTTTTCCTCGTTGGCCTCAATCATCTTTTCTATTCGACTAATGCGCTCTAACCTCACTTCAAGGGTAGGGTTAGATTCAGCAGCATAGGCTGCTTTGATTTCATCAAGCTGGATGGTGAAGCGATTCATAGTGTTTAATAATTAGCAAATATTGAAATAAGGCATTAGGATAAAGCCATGAACGAAACTCTTGAGAAAAATCAGTCCCCACTAGAGCAAGCCACCTTGGGCGGTGGATGTTTCTGGTGTCTTGAGGCTGTGTACCAGCAAATTAACGGGGTTAAATCGGTTGTTTCTGGATATGCTGGGGGCCCAAGACCCAATCCCACTTATGAAGCAGTTTGCACCGGGGTTACTGGTCATGCTGAAATTGTAGATATCCTATTTGATCCACAAGCGATTTCATTTAGAGATCTATTGGAGATTTTCTTTGTGATTCATGATCCCACTACATTGAACTATCAAGGTAATGATCACGGCACACAATATCGATCAGTCATCTTTACGCATAGCGATGAGCAGAATCAAATTGCTCATGCTGTTGTTAAAGAGCTTGAAGAATCGAGAATTTATTCTAGCCCGGTAGTAACGCAAATTGATGCGGCGCCAACTATTTTCCCAGCCGAAGATTATCACCAGAATTATTTTGTGCAACATCCCAATCAAGGTTATTGCAGGGCAGTGGTTGCACCTAAGTTAGCAAAGTTCAGGGCTAAATTTAAATCGCTGATAGCGCCGCAATACTCTTAAGGGGCCAAGCGGTTTATCTGCCAAGTAGAGCCATCTAATTTGTAATGGATGCGGTCATGCAATCTAGAAGGACGGCCTTGCCAGAATTCCAGTTCAGTAGGACGTAGGCGGTAACCACCCCAATGCTCAGGACGAGGTGGTGAATCTCCGAATTCTGCTTTGAATTTTTTCTCAGCCTCTTCTAAAAATTCACGGTTTGGAATGGCCAAGCTTTGTGGCGAAGCCCAAGCGCCGATTCGTGATGCTGAAGGGCGAGAGTGGAAGTATTCATCGCTTTCAGCAGCGCTGACACGCTCTACTACTCCCTGAATGCGAATCTGGCGCTCCAGCTCATGCCAGTGAAACAGCAGGGCTGCTTGAGGGCGGACTGCTAAATCTTTGCCTTTTTGGCTTTCGTAGTTGGTAAAAAAGCTAAAGCCGTTTTCGTCTGCGCCTTTTAGTAAGACAATACGGGCTGATGGATTTCCAGCTTTATCAGCAGTGGCTAAAGTCATGGAGTTAGGTTCTGGGCACTCGGCTCTTACAGCCTGGTCAAACCAGAGCTTAAAAAGAGGCAAAGGATTGCCCGGTACATCGGTTTCTGAGAGCTGACCGAAGGTATAGTTTTTGCGAAGTTGAGCAATGGAGTCCATTTATTCAGTATAAAGAGAAGCTATGGCAGAAGACAAGGTAGCAGAAAGTATGGAAGATCGTCGTTTTGGCGGAGTCGCTAGACTCTATGGGCCAGAGCTGCGGGAGCGCTTTCGCAATGCTACGGTGGTGGTTGCTGGTTTGGGCGGAGTTGGCTCTTGGGCTGCCGAAGCTTTAGCCCGCACTGGCATTGGGCATCTGGTCTTGGTTGACTTTGACCATATTGCAGAGAGCAATACCAATCGCCAACTCCATGCTTTAGAGGGGCAATACGGTAAGGCTAAAGTAGAAGCGATGACGCAACGTATTTTGCAGATTAATCCCGAGATCAAATTAACACCTTGCGATGAATTTCTGACGCCGGAAAATTTAGACGTACTGATACCAAAAGATGCATTGGTATTGGATGCTACGGATTCAGTACAGACCAAAATTGCTTTATCAGTATGGGCAACTAAAAACAGTCGTGCACTAGTGATGTGTGGAGCCGCAGGTGGTAAGTCTGATCCAACTTCTGTGCGCTGTGATGATCTCTCTCGTACCGAGCAAGATGCATTACTGGCAAAGGTGCGCCAGGGACTTAGACAAGACCATGGTTTTTCTAGAAATCTGAAGAAAAAAATTGGCATTCGTGCCGTTTACTCCCATGAGCCACGTGCTGGCACAGCGAGCGGTGGCCTTGCTTGTACTGGTTATGGCTCCACTGTTATGGTAACGGCCGCTTGTGGTCTTGCAGCCGCTGCTGAGACTCTTAATCTGATCGCAGCACAAGACTAACTTTTGCTTAGTTGGCAATAAAACCTTAAGGGGATTCCCTGTAGGAAATTTCTGATTCTTCTGCAGTCAGGAATATTTTAGAGATTACAACAGTCTTGATTTAAAAGACATTTCCTTTTGCTGGCATCTACTTTTTATATCTTTAATCACTTTAGGTATTTTTATCCCCTAGCACATCTGCCAAGCACTCCCTAGACTTTGCCTCGTTGGTAAATCGGCCAACGGTAAACCGAAAGGAGGTCTCTTTTGCAGACTGAACAAACTGGCTTAAAACGCCATCTCAAAGTAAGACATATTCGTTTGATGGCTCTAGGCTCAACGATTGGCGTTGGACTATTTCTAGGATCAGCAACCGCCATCAAGATTGCCGGGCCATCCATTCTCTTGGGTTATCTCTTGGCGGGGATCGTTGCCTTCATCGTGCTGCGCGCTCTGGGTGAAATGGCAGTTCATGAGCCTGTAGCGGGCTCCTTTGCTGCTTATGCCAATAATTATGTGAGTCCTTTAGCGGGTTATATGGTTGGTTGGGGTTATTGGACTTATTGGGTTGTGGTGGGTATTGCCGAAGTAACTGCTGTTGGCATTTATATGGGAATTTGGTTCCCAGAAATTCCGCAGTGGATATGGGCGCTATCTTCCATAGCGATGATGGGTTTAATCAATCTCATTGCAGTCAAAGTCTTTGGTGAGTTTGAATTTTGGTTCGCCCTGATTAAAGTAGTGGCGATTGTTGCCATGATTGCACTTGGTGGATCGGTGATCTTGTTTGGGTTTACCAATGATTGGCAACCCATTGGCTTAAGCAATCTGTGGCAGCACGGTGGCTTCTTTCCAAATGGTATTAGCGGGATGCTGCTCTCACTGCAGATGGTTTTATTTGCTTATGTTGGTATTGAGATGATTGGTTTGTCTGCGGGCGAAGCTGAGAACCCAAAGAAAACAATCCCAATGGCGATTGATTCATTGGCATGGCGCATCTTGATTTTTTACATGGGCGCGATCTTAGTCATTCTGGCAATCTTCCCTTGGAATGAAGTAGGTCAACAGGGCAGTCCTTTCGTGGTCATGTTTGAGCGGATTGGCTTGCGTGAAGCGGCCGGCTTGATTAACTTCGTTGTAATTACTGCAGCGCTTTCATCATGCAATGCTGGCATCTTTAGTGGCGGCCGACTCTTGTATTCACTGTCAAGTAACGGCTATGCGCCAGCACCATTTGCAAAGCTATCGAAGTATGGGGTTCCTCATTACGCGGTAATGGCTACCGTTGTAGTTTCTATGACAGGGGTGGTTTTGAACTATTTTGTTCCAGATAAGGCTTTTCAATACGTCATGGCTGCAGTTACCTTTGTTGGCTTAATGGTTTGGATTGCGATTTTATTTACGCAACTTAAATTCCGTCGCTCGTTAAGCAAAGTCCAAGTAGCTGAGCTTGCCTATCGTACCCCTTGGTATCCGTATTCTTCATGGTTTGCACTCGCCTTCATTTTCTTGGTAATTGTGCTGATGGGCTTTCATGAGGACGCGCGGATCGCCTTGATATTAGGCCCCTGTTTATTAGCAGTGTATCTAGTGATGTTTTATATCGTTGGTTTACACCATAAGACAAAAAATAATCGTGAATTTAAATAATAGGAGATGACGATGATTATTGGCGTACCTCAAGAAATCAAAAATAATGAGTTCCGCGTGGGACTCACCCCTGGAAATGTGAGTGGGCTTTGCAAGCAAGGCCATTCAGTGCTCATTCAGCGTGGAGCAGGAGAGCAAATCGGCCTGACAGATGAGTCTTATCGAATTGCTGGCGCTTCGTTAATTGATAGTGCTGCAGAGATTTTTCATAAGGCCCAGATGATTGTGAAGGTGAAAGAGCCACAAGCACAAGAATGCGCTATGTTGCGTGAGGATCAGATTCTGTTTACCTATCTGCATTTAGCGCCTGATCCAAAACAGACTAAAGCGCTAATGCATTCTGGTGCTACTTGTATCGCCTATGAAACGGTCACAGCGATCAATGGAGCTCTGCCACTACTTGCTCCCATGAGTGAAGTAGCAGGTCGGATGTCGATTCAGGCAGCTGCATCTCATTTAGAAAAGACGCATGGTGGCTTAGGCGTGCTGATAGCCGGTGTCCCTGGGGTATCGCCTGCCAAGATTGTCATTCTGGGTGGCGGAGTAGTGGGCCGCAATGCTTTGCAGATGGCAGTGGGTCTTGGTGCTGATGTGTGCATCTTTGATCGTGACATTGATCGCTTGCGTCAGATTGATATGTTGTATGGCAATCGAGTGCGCACTTTTTACTCTGATAATTTATTGATCGAGCAAGAAGTACGCGAAGCAGACGTTGTGATTGGTGCGGTACTGTTGCCCGGTGGTGCAGCACCAAAGTTAGTCACGCATGAGATGGTGAAGAAGATGAAGCCAGGCTCTGTAGTAGTTGATGTGGCAATCGATCAAGGCGGCTGCTTTGAAACTTCCAGGCCTACAACGCATGCTGATCCAACTTTTTTGGTAGACGGTGTGTTGCATTATTGCGTTGCCAATATGCCCGGTGCTGTTGCTAGAACATCCACATTTGCCTTAACCAATGCGACATATCCATTTGTGGAGGCTTTAGCTAATCAGGGTGTCATGAAAGCCTTATCAATTGATCATCACCTTCGTAATGGTCTAAGTGTGCATAAAGGTACCTTAACTTCTAAACCTGTAGCTCAAGCCCAGGGTCTAGAATTTTCTTTGGCCGAGGAGCTCTTGGTCGCATAAGCTGGTTTTATATGGGTTTGTAGTTTTGGATCGCGTGGACACATTGGGGATTTAAACTATCCCCAATGCATTTCTCCTTGCTGCGCTTACTGGAACTACTAAATTCATGGATTTTTCTGCTCTAGCTCTCTCTACTGGGGTTGTTGCCTTGGCAGAGATGGGCGATAAAACCCAACTTCTCTCATTGATGTTGGCTGCACGTTACCCCAAACAAGCTTTGGCCATTATTGCGGGCATATTCATCGCTACTATTGCTAATCATGCATGCGCTGCCTTGTTAGGCCGTTGGTTAACGACTTTAGTTTCTCCTGATGTGATGCGCTGGATTTTGGGATTGAGCTTTTTAGGAATTGGTTTGTGGCTTTTAGTGCCAGATCATATTGATGACGCTGCAAGATCAAAGGTTGCTGACCGTGCATTGCAAGTATTTTTGCTGACGGTGGGTTTATTCTTCTTAGCTGAGATGGGTGATAAGACTCAAATTGCGACGATTGCCTTGGGCGCGCGATATGAGGATGTCTTCTCTGTAACAGTTGGCACCACATTGGGGATGATGCTGGCTAATGCCCCAGCAGTCTGGGTTGGTCAAAAATTTACCAAGCGCATGCCGATCAAGTGGGTACACGCAGTTGCCGCTATTACCTTTATTGCGATTGGCATTGCCACGCTAATTTGGGGCTAGAGGATTGTGCAGGAGCTCAGCTACTCTAGTCAGGGCTTAAAATAAAACTATGAAAACTGATCTGCCACAGAGCTTTCGTCGGCTCGAATACCGTCCTCCTATTTATACCTTTGATCAAGTAGAGCTTGATATCGCTTTAGATCCTGCACGCACGATCATCAAAAGTCGAATTGAAGTATTGCCGGGCAAGGGCTTTGAGGCTGGTGTGCCATTGGTTTTGGTGGGCCACGAGTTAGAGTTTGTGAGTTTGCGTATTAACGGCGAGGCTCATCGTCACTTTGAACTCACACCTGATTTTTTGACAATCCATTCTTTGCCAAAAGAGGGTAAAGAGAAGTTTATTGTTGAAATCATTTGTGTTTGCGTCCCAAAAAAAAATACCTCTCTCATGGGGTTGTATGTTTCAAATGGCAACTTCTTTACTCAATGCGAGTCTGAGGGTTTTAGAAAGATTACTTATTTCCTAGATCGTCCTGATGTCATGGCACGCTATCGCGTGACCTTGCGGGCGCGTGAAGCGGAATATCCAGTACTTTTATCTAATGGCAACTTATTAAAAACTGAAAAATTGCCAAATGGCTGGCATAGCGCAATCTGGGAAGATCCTTTTCCAAAGCCATCGTATTTATTTGCTTTAGTTGCCGGTAAGTTGGAGTGCATAGAAGAGACCATCACTACTAGTAGCGGCGCCAAGAAGCTATTGCAGATCTGGGTAGAGCCTCATGACCTCCAAAAGACCCGTCATGCTATGGATTCTTTAATTGCCTCGATTCATTGGGATGAAAAACGTTTTGGTCTGGAGCTCGATTTAGAGCGCTTCATGATTGTGGCGGTAGGTGATTTCAATATGGGCGCCATGGAGAACAAGGGTTTAAATATCTTCAATACCAAGTTCGTCTTGGCCCAGCCAGAAACCGCAACGGATGCCGACTTTGCCAATATTGAGAGCGTTGTGGCCCATGAGTACTTTCATAACTGGACCGGTAATCGAGTCACTTGCCAGGATTGGTTTCAACTTTCTCTGAAAGAAGGTTTAACGGTCTTTAGAGACCAAGAGTTTTCTGCCGATCAAATGGGTAGCGAATCTGGTAGGGCAGTGAAGCGAATTGAGGATGTCCGTTTACTTCGCCAACTACAGTTCCCTGAAGATGCGGGTCCGATGGCTCACCCGATTCGTCCTGATGAATACCAGGAGATTAGTAACTTTTATACCGTCACCGTCTATGAAAAAGGCTCTGAGGTGGTGCGAATGTATCAAACCCTGCTGGGTAAAGAGGGTTTCCGCAAGGGTATGGATTTGTATTTCAAGCGTCATGATGGTCAGGCCGTCACCTGTGATGACTTCTTAATGGCGATGGCTGATGCTAATAGCAAAGATCTCACGCAGTTCAGAAATTGGTACAGCCAAGCAGGAACCCCAAGGGTTAAGCTACAGGAGTATTACGATGCGACAAAAAATCAATATCAGATCACATTGACTCAAAGTTGCGCGCCAAGCCCAGGCCAGCCCGAAAAGAAGCCGTTCCATATCCCATTGAGGATGCGCTTGATTACTAAGAGCGATGATCAAGTCGAACAATTATTAGAGTTGACACAAGCAAGTCAAACTTGGACTTTTAATAATATTGATGAGCGTCCAGTACTGTCGATTAATCGGGACTTTTCGGCCCCGATTCATTTAGACTTCGAGCAAAGTGAGGCAGACCTGCTCACTCTATTCTCAAGTGATGATGATCCTTTTAATCGCTGGGAGGCTGGCCAGAAGCTAGCCATGCAAATGATTTTGAATCATCGCTTGCCTGATGAGAAATTAATTGACGCCTATCGCACTCTCTTAATGGATCCTAAGCTCGATCCAGCCTTTAAAGATTTAGCTTTAACGCTGCCTGCCGAGTCTTATCTGTATGAGCAGTGCACGAGCGTAGATCCACAGAAAATCTTTACCGCACGCCGGGCATTTCGTAGGGAAATTGCTAAACAGTTGCAATTGGAGTGGGCTGCTCTCTATCAGCAAATGCAAACAGCTGGACCGTTTAAGTCAGATGCGGTAGATGCAGGCAAGCGGGCTTTAAAAAACTTGGCTCTGAGTATGTTACTTGAAGCTAAAACTGCTGTTTGGGCGCCGATGGCAGTCAATCAATACCGTATTGCCGATAATATGACAGATCGCTATGCTGCTTTAGCTGGATTGGTGATTCATGGGTCTAAGGAAGCAACAGATTGTTTGAATGATTTTTATGAGCGCTTTACAAGCGATGCACTGGTGATTGATAAATGGTTTGGCTTGCAATCGAGTCGCCCACCGGTTGATGGCCATGAGCCAACTCTGAGCGATGTCAAAAAATTACGCCAGCACCCTGCATTCAAAATGAATAACCCCAATAGAGTGCGAAGCGTGATTCATGCATTCTGCTCTAACAACCCGGCAAGTTTTCATCAGGTAGATGGTAGCGGCTATGAGTTCTGGGCCGATAGTGTTCTAGCTTTAGATCCCATCAACCCCCAAGTTGCAGCGCGTTTAGCCAGGGCTCTGGATCGCTGGCGCCTATTTGCAGGACCCTATCAAGGCCACATGAAATCGGCTTTGGAGTGCGTGGCAGCCTGCCAAACCCTCTCTCCGGATACCCGGGAAGTAATTAGCAAGGCATTGGGTAGCTAGTCTTTGGGATAACAGGGCAAAATAGAGCCTTCAAGAACTTCGTTGCTCATAACTGGAGAAATACTTTTGTCCTCAGGTATCAACACTAATTTTAAGCAGTATCTAGTTGCCACTAAACCAAAGGGTGTCGCTATACCTGCTGGCCTTCAAGATTTATTGCTCGCAGTAGTTAATACTTGCTCCACCCTCAGTCATGAAGTAGCGCAGGGTGCCTTGATTGGCTTGTTGGGTTCTGCTGGTAGTGGTAATGTGCAAGGCGAAGTGCAGCAAAAGCTCGACATCATCGCAAATGATCAACTGATGGATGGTGTTAAGGGATGCAAATCCCTTGCAGGCCTTGCTTCAGAAGAAATGGAATTGCCGGTAGCAGTGCAAGGTGCTGGTGATTACCTTCTCTTGTTTGATCCGCTTGATGGCTCATCCAATATTGATGTGAATGTATCCATTGGCACTATTTTTTCAATCTTGAAAAAGCAAGATCCTAGCGCACCATTGCAAACTTCTGATTTCTTATTATCCGGTCGTCACCAAGTAGCTGCTGGTTATGTGGTCTATGGCCCCCAGACTACGATGGCGCTGACTTTGGGTGATGGCGTAGTCATGTTCACCTTAAACAAAGAGACTGGTGAGTTCTTATTAATCAAAGAGGCTGTGACCATTTCACCTTCTACCAAAGAGTTTGCGATCAATATGTCCAATATGCGTCATTGGGCTGATCCTGTGCGTCGTTATGTTGAGGAGTGCCTTGCTGGCACTACTGGAGCGCGGGATAAAGACTTTAATATGCGCTGGATTGCATCGATGGTGGCTGACGTGCACAGAGTCTTATCTCGTGGCGGTGTATTTATGTACCCGTGGGATAAGCGTGATCCAAAGAAAGCGGGCAAGTTACGCTTAATGTACGAAGCAAATCCGATGAGCTTTTTGGTAGAGCAGGCCGGTGGGGCATCGATTAATGGCACTGAGACCATTATGGATCTCCAGCCAACAGGCTTGCACGAGCGCGTTTCAGTGATGCTGGGGTCTAAAGAAGAGATCGACCGATTAAAGCAATACCACTTGTAAGCTAAAACCCCAAGATTGGTCTTAGGGTTTTACTTTCTCTTTGAGGTAGGCGAGTGACTCTTCGACTTGGTCAATGAGTATGAGACAGATATCGCCAGGAGAGACATCATTGAGGGCAGTATCAATTGCCTTGAACTCCCCATGAATTTCTTTCACTTGCTTTGCTTTAGTTGCGCCTATTAATCCTTCTTGCAAGAGCTTTAGTACTTCACCATCTTCACGGCCACGTTGACAGGCGTCTTGATACAAGATGACATTGTCAAACGAGTTACCAAGAATGCGGGTGAGGTCACGAATATCCTCATCGCGCCGATCGCCGGCCCCACTAATGACTACATGACTCTTGTTTGGTTTCATGGCTTGAATAGCGCTTGCTAGGGCACGCATGGCATCTGGATTGTGGCCATAGTCTGCAATTACAGTTGCACCCTGATGTTGGAACTGATTGAAGCGACCCGGTACAGAGTTGGTATCACTCTCAAAGCTATGTAGGCCACGGGCAATTTTTTCAGCATCTAATCCGAGTGCCCAGGCTGCGCCAATCGCAGCCATCACATTTTCTACCTGGAAACCCAGTACACCATTTTTAGTTAGTGGAATTTCGCTCACTGGGAAGCGGTACATGACGCGCGAACCTTTTGAGGCAACAATGTATGTGCCATCGAAATAAATTACTTTCTTATTCTTCGCGCGATGTGCAGCAATAACAGGATGATGTTCATTCTGGGCAAAGAAAATTACCCGACCTGCACACTTATCGCCCATCTTGACTACCATAGGGTCAGCAGCATTTAAGACAGCAGCGCCAGTTGGCGCAACGTTTTGTACAACGACGCGCTTTAGGATAGCCAAATCCTCAATGCTGGTAATGTAATTTAGCCCAAGGTGATCACCTTCACCAATATTCGTCACTACAGCTACTTCACAGCGATCGAAACCAAGACCTTCACGCAACATACCGCCGCGTGCAGTTTCTAAAACAGCAGCATCGACATCGGGATGCATTAATACATTACGTGCGCTTTTGGGCCCACTGCAGTCGCCAGAGTCAACCAGGCGATGGTTGATATAAACGCCATCAGTTGTGGTCATTCCAACACGAAGGCCAGTCTTATCTAATAGGTGAGCTATCAATCGTACGGTAGTTGTTTTACCATTAGTTCCCGTGACTGCAACAACTGGAATGCGACCGTCTTCGCCAGGGGGGTACATCGTGTTAATGATGTCTTCACCAACAGGACGACCTTTTCCGAAGGATGGCTTGAGGTGCATGCGCAAGCCTGGTGCGGCATTGACTTCAACGATGCCACCACCTTGCTGCTCTAATGGCTTATAGATAGACTCACACAAAATATCAACACCTGCGATATCAAGCCCAATCATTTGTGCAGCAGCGACTGCACTGGCGGCTACATCGGGATGGACATCATCGGTGACATCAGTAGCGGTGCCACCAGTACTTAAATTTGCGTTATTGCGAAGTAATACGCGTTCACCAGTTTTGGGAATATGTTGAGGCGTGAGGCCATTGCTAGCTAGATGGGCTAAGGCGATATCATCAAACCGAATTTTAGTCAGGGCAGTTGCATGACCATCGCCGCGCAATGGGTTCTTGTTTTCTATTTCAACCAATTCAGCAACGGTATGTGCGCCATCACCAACCACTTGAGCAGGCTCACGTCGTGCCGCAGCAGCAAGGCGATTGCCAACGACAAGTAGACGGTAGTCAGCGCCAGGTAGATAGCGCTCAACAATGGTTTCGTGACCAAAGCCTTGAGTCACCACAAAACCGGCACGGATATCTTCTTCGGTTTGTATATTGGCAACAACACCTTTGCCTTGATTGCCATCTTTAGGTTTGAGAACAATCGGGCCACCAATTTTTTGTGCGGCACGCCAAGCTTCATCAGCGGTGGTAACTACTTCGCCCATAGGTACTGATACGCCAGCAGCTGTGAGTAAGTTCTTGGTTAATTCTTTATCTTGGGCAATCGCTTCAGCAATTGCACTCGTATCGCTGGTTTCAGCCGCCTGAATACGCTTTTGTTTGCTGCCCCAGCCAAACTGAACCATGCTGCCTTCGGTCATTCGGCGGAAGGGGATGTTGCGCTGTACAGCGGCATCAACTATAGATCCAGTGCTAGGACCTAGACGCACATCTTCATATAAAGCCTCTAATTCAGAAAGAGCGGCGGCGAGATCAAGCGGCGCGTCATTCAATGTGGCTTGAATGAGAGCAAAGGCAAAGTCAAAAGCCATGCGACCTACAACCTCTTCGGTGTATTCCACAATCACTTGATAAACGCCAATATCAATAGTTTGAACTGTACGACTAAAGGTGACGGGGCAGCCAGCTTGTGCTTGTAATCCTAGGGCGGCGTATTCTAAAGCGTGTGCTAGAGACAGTTTTTCATTAGGGGCGCCACGACGCATGCTTCCAAGTTGCGGAAAGCGCTCGCGAATCTTATTTTCAAATTGGGGGATGGAGTCAATCGAGCGTTCAGATTCTTCGCACGAAACAATCGCCTCCAATGAAGTATGGCGGCTCCATAAATTGGGTCCGCGCAGCATCCGGATACGAGTGATTTCCAATTAGACCCCTGAGGTATTGATGACATCGGGCATGAAGGTTTCCACACCTGCTTTAATAATGCTAAATGGAATCTCTAGAGCCCAAGCGGTACCGATTGCTGCAGCAAGACTTAAATGTGGGGCCCACTCTGACTTCGGATAATTCTGAATAAAAGGGGGCACTGGGATAACCAGGCTTTCTGAATCGCCTTGCATGAGGGTGATGGCTATGGGGGTAGCAATAATGTGACGCCCCTTCTTTTTTTGATGCTCAGTAATGACATTTGAATTACTATTTTCTGAGAAATACATAACCTCGCCTTTGCATAGCTCAGTCATTTTAATAATCATCGGATCATCTGCATTTAAAACACAAACGCCATTAGGTAATACCACATCTACTTGAGTACGCATGACATTAAACAGTTGATCTTCATCGCTAATATAGTATTCAGGAAATAGGCCTTGAGGATCTACATTGAGAACTACCCCTACATGACATTGATCATAGGATAAGCCTTCGAGCAAGAGTGAAGCATTGTCATTTTCGATAACTGCTAGCTCTATTGTTCTGTTTTGCAGTGTGCGTCTACCATTTTCCCAATTGGATTTGGAGGTACGGCTAATAGATCGATTACCAAAATATAAATCTTTGCTGGATGACAATCCAACATGCACATTAGTGAGTCTTGCAAAATGTGCCACCATCTCAGCAGTGATTGTTCTACCCTTGCTACCACTAATACCAATAATAGGAATGCGAAAGTCAACACTGGGCGGGAACAGGTGCTCCGCAATTGCTTCGCCAACCGGTTGTGGTTTACCACTGGCTGGCTTTAAATGCATGAGAAGGCCTGGACCAGCGTTTACTTCCACAATGGCAGCATTTTGCTCGGCTAATGGGCGGCCAATATCTTGTGCGACTAAATCTATGCCAGCAATCTCAAGGCCAACTACGCGCGCTGCCAAAGCTACTTGATAGGCAACATCTGGATGAACTAAGTCAGTGACGTCAAAAGCGACGTTGCCATTGCTCTGAATCAGCACTTTTTGATCTAACGTTGGGACACTCTCGCCAGTCAGCTGTTGACGCGCAAGCTCTAGCTCTACTGCCGAATCAATTTTTACAGGATTCAGTGGATGCTCTTCTGCATTTCCACGACGTGGATCGGAATTAATTTGTATTTGAATGAGTTCACGAATAGTGTGTTTGCCATTACCGGTAACCCAGACCGTTTCGCCTTTTGCTGCCGCAACAACTTTATTACCAACTACAAGAAGACGATGTTCATCGCCAACAATGTGACGCTCAACAAGCACTTCACTGCCTTCATCAATGGCTACTGCATAAGCAGCTTCAATCTCTTGTTGGGTGTAAAGGTTTATGAACACACCGCGACCGTGATTGCCATCAATTGGTTTAACTACGACAGGTAAACCAATGTCTTGAGCAGCCTCCCAAGCATCATCAGGGCTGGTAACAGTTCTGCCTTCTGGAGTCGGAACTCCTGCACTTCGTAACAAACTCTTTGTTAATTCTTTATCTCTTGAAATCGTTTCGGCAATCGCGCTAGTTTGGTCTGTTTCAGCAGTCCAGATACGGCGTTGTTTAGATCCATATCCAAGTTGAACTAAGTTGCCACTAGACAAACGGATGTAGGGAATTTCACGGGCAGTGGCTGCATTTACAATGCAAGCAGTGCTAGGTCCCAAGCAAAGATCATCATTTAACTCTCGCAACTCTTCAATGATGTGATTTCTTTGCGCAATCGGATCACCATTGTCCTGAATTAAGGTCAGCAAAAGATCCCGAGCGTAAGTAAATGCTTGCAGTGTTACTGCCTCTTCCGTTGCGCTGACAATTACCTTGTAAACGCCTCGGCGTCCTCCATCCCGAGCTCTTCCAAAACCGCCCGGAATGCCTGCTAAGTTTTGTAGCTCAATGGTTAGATGTTCAAGGATATGACCAGGCCAAGTGCCTTCTTCAACACGCTTTAGAAAACCGCCCGGCTCTCCATAGCTGCAACGATGTTCATGAAGGCTAGGAAGGCAGGCAGAAAGACGCTCGTAGAAGCCAGGTATTTTGTCCGATGGATAGTCTTCCAGCTCTCCAATATCAATTAAAACCTCTAAAGCCGGGTTATAGCTCCACATATTAGGGCCGCGAAGATGTCTGTGACTCAGAATCTCAATCGATTTATCTAGTAATTGGGGCATTTTTAGGGTGTTGCGAGTTCTTAAGCCAGGATTTGGCTATGACGCGTCAGACAGTCTCTCTATTTCTAGTTTTTATTTAAAACTCACAAAATACGCAAAAATGCATAAAAAGGGCTACTTTCACAAATCAACGCTTTTAGAGCCCCAAAGTTGACAGGAGCGATAAATCTAAAAAATCTAGCTCCACTATACTTTTAGTGTCAATGAAGCCAGAAATTCTACCTTTTGCACCAAGCTTGCCAAGTAATTGGCAGTTGGTTTTGCAGGGCAAAAACTTCCCAATCCGCAGCCTAGATGCCTTCCTGGCATGGGTTGAGTTGGATTTAGATGCGGATCTGCGCTTCGAAAAAAGCCTCCTCTTGCTTAGTGATGAGGGCCTTTTTTGGACCGATGGACTGCAATTTGAGTCTTGGCCCTTAGGGCAGGGCCAACATTTGGCTCATGGAGACCATGCGGGAGTCGGGCATCTTAGATTGGAAACTGCTGATAGCTTACTCCGAGCCTGGTATTTCACTCTTGCAGTAAATCCACAGATTCTGCGTCTGCAGTCGAGCTTTAAGCAGCTCACCAGAGGTGAAGAGCAAAACAAGGATGAGGCAAGCGAGTACGACAAACAAGTTTGCCCAGTTTGCTTAAGTCCAAAACCCACTCATTCAGATGCATGCCCTACTTGCGATCCAGATGATGACACCCCCCCTTCAACGTGGACCTTATTTAAACTCTGGCGTTTTGCAAAGCCATATAAAAAACAACTCGCACTTGGTTTTGTGCTGACCTTATTATCAACTGGCGCAACACTCATTCCGCCATATCTCACGATGCCGCTGATGGATCATGTCTTGATTCCATATGAGAAAGGTAACCCGATTGATTTTCATTTGGCCAGCATGTATTTGCTGGCCTTGTTTGGCGCTGCAATTGTTGCTTGGGGTTTGGGTTGGTGGAAAACTTACTTGCTTGCTTTGGTGAGCGAGCGCATTGGCGCCGATTTACGCAATACCACTTTTGAGCATTTACTCAAGCTTTCTCTAGAGTATTTTGGCGGCAAGCGCACTGGCGACTTGATTGCCCGCATTGGCGCAGAGACTGATCGCATCTGCGTTTTCTTGTCCCTGTATGTCTTAGATTTTATAACCGATGTCATTATGATCACCATGACGGCAGCAATCTTAGTGTCGATTGATCCTTTGCTTGCTTTGGTGACACTAGCTCCATTGCCATTCATTGTCTGGATGATTCATGTCGTGCGTGATCGCTTGCGTTTTGGCTTTGAAAAGATTGATCGCATGTGGTCTGAAGTAACTAACATCTTGGCTGATACCATCCCGGGCATTAGGGTGGTCAAAGCATTTGCTCAAGAAGATCGTGAACTAAAACGTTTTGTTGATTCCAATAAACATAACTTGCAAATCAATGATCGCGTGAACCGTGTCTGGGGATTATTTTCTCCTACGGTTACTTTGCTGACTGAAACAGGTTTACTAGTTGTCTGGGGTTTTGGTATTTGGCAGGTTGCGCATCAAAAAGTAACGGTCGGAGTATTGATTGCCTTCTTGGCCTACATCGGACGTTTTTATATTCGCCTAGACTCGATGAGCCGAATTGTTTCTCATACCCAAAAAGCAGCTGCAGGAGCTAAGCGTATTTTTGATATTTTGGATCACGTATCGAGTGTTCCTGAGCCCATCAACCCAGCACCATTGGGGTCAGTGCAGGGCCGCCTATCCTTACGGGGCGTTGCTTTTCGCTATGGCAATCGCGCGGTATCCAAGGGGATTGATTTAGACATTGCTCCTGGAGAAATGATTGGCTTGGTAGGGCATAGCGGTTCAGGTAAGAGTACCTTAGTGAATTTGATCTGTCGTTTCTACGATGTGAGTGCTGGTTCAATAGCATTAGATGGGCGTGATATTCGGAGTATTCGAATCGCCGACTATCGCAAGCGTATTGGCTTAGTCTTGCAAGAGCCATTTTTGTTCTTTGGCACGATTGCCGAGAATATCGCCTATGGAAAGGCTGATGCAACTCGCGAAGAAATCATTGAAGCTGCACGCGCTGCACATGCTCACGATTTTATTTTAAGGCTACCCTTAGGGTATGACTCCTTAGTGGGTGAACGCGGTCAATCTTTATCGGGTGGCGAGCGTCAACGTATCTCTATTGCACGTGCACTCTTGATCAACCCGAGCATCTTGATTTTGGATGAAGCGACATCATCAGTTGATACAACGACTGAAAAAGAAATTCAGCGCGCATTAGATAATCTCGTGAAGGGTCGTACAACTATTGCGATTGCACATCGCCTCTCGACCCTGAGAAAGGCCGACCGCCTAGTAGTGCTTGATAAGGGCGAGATTGTCGAGATTGGCTCGCACGAGCAATTGATGGAAGCTCAGGGCGCTTACTTCGCCCTTTATCAGGCACAACTGCGTCATGCTGCCGAGTTGGTTGAGGGCGGAGCGATTGGCGAGAGTCTTGAAGAGTCGCCAGAAGAAAAGCAACAAGAAAGGCAAGTGGAAAAATTAGAAGTCATTGCCAAGAACATTGGGGGCGGAGTATGAATAAGACCCATCAACTAGAACGAGATGCACTTGGAAGCTTGATTTTTATCGACGCAAAGGGTGAGCGCCATGTTGGTGTATATCCGGTACGAGCATTTCCGATTACTGCACCTAGCGCTGGTATTGGCATCATGAATCAGTCTGGCAAAGAAGTATGTTGGTTTCCGGATGCCGCATTGATTCCAGAAGCAGAGCTCACTCTCATTGAAGAAGAGTTGGCTACCCGAGAATTTATGCCGGTCATTGAGAGAATTACCCAGGTCTCTACATTTGCTACGCCCAGTATTTGGGATATTGAAACGGATCGTGGTCCAACGCGTATCCGCCTCAAGGGCGAGGAAGACATCCGCAGAATCGCTGGCAATACCTTACTCATTGCAGATTCAAATGGCCTGCAATTCATTATTAAAGACTCTACTCAGCTTGATAAAGTCAGTAAAAAGCTCCTTGATCGTTTCCGCTAAAGTCAAAACCCATTTGCCGCTTTAGCTCAGCTGGTAGAGCAGTTCATTCGTAATGAAAGGATTGTCGGTTCGATTCCGGCAAGCGGCACCAGCCTATTAGGGTAAATACTGAGATGCAATTTCAGATAGGCCTCATAGATAACCATACTCATTTTGTGCCTTTTTTGTACATTAAATGCAGTTTTTTAGCCTAGATGTAAGTACACTGAACTTGTCTTTAGCTTAAATGATAGGTGTTTCTACTGGGTTGTAAAAACTCCCGTTGATAGATTTTGTAATTATTGATGGCAGTCAAGTTCAAGTTGCCTGTCTTGTTTAAAAATCACACACATTCAATAAGCCAAAAATAAATTGGCAAACCACTTATAGGAGCGCATTAATGAAGATGAAGTTAAAAGGGGCATTGATTTCCACCGCCTTAGCCCTCGGTGTCGCTGGCGTTTCACCTGCATTTGCTGCATGGGAACCAACTAAGCCAGTTGAGTTCATTATCCCTGCCGGTCCCGGCGGTGGTGCCGATCAAATGGCTCGCATGATTCAAGGCATTGTCACTAAAAATAATTTAATGAAGCAGGCCATTATTCCTGTGAACAAAGGTGCTGGTGCTGGTGCTGAAGGTTTCTTGGCAATGAAAGAGGCTAAAGGCGATCCAAATAAGATTGTGATCACACTCTCAAACCTGTTTACTACTCCATTAGCAACCGGCGTTCCATTTAACTGGCAAGACATCACCCCAGTAGCCATGTTGGCGCTTGACCAATTTGTTTTGTGGGACAACGCAGAAAAGCCATACAAGACAGCCAAAGAATATATCGATGCTGCTAAAGCAGCTGGCCCGGGTAAATTCAAAATGGGCGGAACTGGCTCTAAACAAGAAGATCAAATCATTACAGTAGCAATTGAAAAAGCAACTGGCGCTAAGTTCGCTTACATCCCATTTAAAGGGGGTGGCGACGTTGCTGTTCAGCTCGTTGGTAATCACATTGACTCTTCTGTGAATAATCCAATTGAAGCGGTGGCTCAATGGCGTGCTAATAAATTACGTGCATTGTGCGTGTTTGATGACACTCGTATGCCATACAAAGAGAAGGTTACCGATACTCAATCATGGTATGACATTCCAACCTGTAAAGAGGCCGGCGTTTCTACTGACTACGTTATGTTGCGCGGTATTTTCATGGCCCCAGGCGTGACACAAGAGCAAGTCGATTTCTATATTGAGTTGTTCAAAAAAGTACGTGCCACTCCAGAATGGAAGAAGTTTATGGCTGACGGTGCATTCAATCAGACATTTATGACTGGTAAAGAGTTTAGAAACTGGCTCACATTAAATGAAGCTTTGCATAAGCAGTTAATGACTGAAGCTGGATTCTTAGCTAAGTAATTTGTAGGAAATCCGATAGGGCCTCCACTAGGAGGTCCTATTTTTTAAGTAGTGTATTAATTAACTTTATTGATAAACAAAGCAAATGTCTGAACATACAAATAATTCAAATCAAGAATCGGCGATCAGCGTCAGAGCAATGGATATCATCACGTCGATCGTGTTCCTTGCGATTGGTCTAACTGTAATGATTGGGAGCCTCAAGTTAGGCGCGAGTTGGGGTAGTGATGGCCCAGAAGCGGGATATTTCCCGTTCTATATCAGCTTGATTATTCTGCTTTCAAGCACAGTCACTCTTTACCAAGCTGCCATCGTTAATAAGAAAAAGAAAACAGAGTCATTTGTTGATAGCGAGCCTTTAAAGCAAATTTTGGCCGTGCTTCTGCCTGCGACAGTTTTTGTGTTGGGCGTGCAATTGATTGGTATTTATGTTTCTTCAGCCCTCTACATCGCTATCTTTATGGTGTGGCTAGGAAAATATCCAATTTGGAAGGCAGTTGCTGTTTCTGTTGGGGTGAGCGTAGCCCTGTACCTCATGTTCGAGTTCTGGTTCCAGGTTCCATTGCCACATGGCTCATGGTTCAATCCGCTCGAGTTTGTTGGTGTGAACTAAAAAATAAAAAAGATTAGATAAAAGGAGTTCAAGTTGGAAGAAATTAACGCTCTATTCAACGGCTTTGCTGTTGCAATGACCCCATTTAACCTCTTGCTCATGCTTGTGGGAGTAACACTGGGTGTGATTATTGGTGTATTGCCAGGATTGGGTGGTGCCAACGGCATTGCCATTCTGTTGCCGTTGACATTCACCATGCCGCCAACATCAGCCATCATCATGCTCTCCTGTATTTATTGGGGTGCTTTGTTCGGTGGTGCGATTACATCCGTCTTATTTAATATTCCAGGCGAGCCCTGGTCTGTTGCGACAACCTTTGACGGTTATCCAATGGCCCGAAATGGTAAAGCTGGTGAGGCATTGACTGCAGCGTTCACATCTTCTTTCGTTGGCGCGTTCTTTGCCATCGTGATGATTACCTTCTTGGCGCCGTTGGTCGCTAAGTTTGCGCTCCAGTTTGGTCCCCCGGAGTTCTTCTCGGTGTACTTGCTTACCTTCTGTAGTTTCGTGGGTATGAATAAAGGATCGCCATTTAAGACTATTTCAGCAATGATGCTGGGCTTTGCCTTAGCTACCGTTGGTATGGATACCGTTACTGGTCAGTTACGCTTGACATTCGGCAATCCAGAATTAATGCGTGGCTTTGACTTCTTGATCGCTGTGATCGGCTTGTTTGGTATCGGTGAGATTCTGCTCTCGATGGAAGAGGGTCTTGCATTCAAAGGTGCAGCTGCCAAGATTCGTGCTCAGGTGGTTTGGGATACTTGGAAGCAGTTGCCAAAATACTGGGCTACTTCATTGCGCAGTTGCTTAATTGGTTGCTGGATGGGTATTACTCCAGGTGGTGCAACACCAGCTTCTTTCATGGCTTACGGCGTGGCTAAGCGCGTATCTAAAGAAGGTGATAAGTTTGGTACCGGCAAAATGGAAGGTATTGTTGCTCCAGAAACTGCAGCTCATGCTGCAGGTACTGCTGCGCTTTTGCCAATGTTGTCTCTCGGTATTCCAGGATCACCAACAGCAGCGGTATTGCTCGGTGGCTTGTTGATCTGGGGCTTACAACCAGGGCCATTACTCTTCGTAGAGAAGCCAGACTTTGTTTGGGGCTTGATCGCTAGTATGTACTTGGGTAACTTGGCTGGCTTGTTCGTTGTTTTAACTTGCGTTCCACTGTTCGCCTCTATCTTGAGAATTCCATTCTCAATCATTGCGCCAGTCATTATTGTGATTTGTGCGGTTGGTGCATACACTGTTCACAATGCCATGTTTGACGTTTGGTTGATGATGGGCTTCGGTGTTCTGGGCTATGTCTTCAAAAAACTCGACTACCCAATGGCTCCAATGGTATTGGCTTTGGTATTGGGCGACCGTGCAGAAGATTCTTTCCGTCAATCCATGTTGTTCTCACAGGGAAGTCTAGATATTTTCTTCTCTAACTACTTGGTAGGCGGCATTACTTCTCTAGCCTTGTTGCTTCTCTTCTGGCCATTGATTGGTAAAGTCATTGGTAAGAAAAAAGCTGCTGCAGCATAAAGCTTAGCTGGTCAAAAGCCAGACTGATCTATCTAAAAAGGGGCGCAAGCCCCTTTTTTAATGGCAAAGCAAAAATCCGCTAAAATTTCTTGATCATGAATTTCCACAAAAGCCGACTCGTACACTGGATTGCTGCAATAGCAATCGCGATGAGTGCGCTTGCACCAGCAGTTTCTCAAGCAGTATCGCTTGCTAAACATGGCGAAGGTTTTACGATGGAAATTTGCTCGGCTGATGGCAACCAGATGCAAATTAGCGTACAGATGGATGATCAAGAAGTTGCTAATCAGATGCAAACTTGTCCTGATTGTGTTGCTCAAAGTAGCATCATCCCGGCATTTAATACCAACCTCACATTTGAAGCGCCAAATTCTTTTGCGCTGCTTCCAAAACTCTTTTATCAATCACCCAAGCCACTTGCTGTTTGGGTAACGCCTCCCTCAGCAGCGCCTCCTACACAAGCCTAAGAAATTTTTAGGGCATAGCCTAGCTATGTAGTTGGCAACAATGTAAATAGGTTGCTGTAATGTTGTGTGTGGGAAAGTAAATGCTTTTTAAGCAAAAGAAAATTAGCGCATGTGTAGGTGTCTTGTCGGGCCTAATCCTGATCGGTACTAGTGCGCAAGCTCAAATAGCACCACCGCCCGATTACAACCAAAAATTGAGTGATGTGGTGGTCAGCGCTACGCGCTCAGGCACTCCCCTGGATGAGATACCCCTCAACACGACTATTTTGACTAAAGAAGCGCTTGAGATAGCGCCAGATCAAACAATAGATCAGATATTAAAGAATGTCCCAGGCGTGATTCTGAATGACACGCCTTACTATCAAAAAGATCCAACCGGTCAAAGTATTAATGTGCGCGGCCTTGGAAATGCAAGAACGCTGGTATTGATTGATGGCTTACCTGCGAACGATGCCTTTTATGGCACTGTTCAATGGAATTTAGTACCTATGTCTGCTATTGATTCAGTGGAGTTTATTCGTGGTGGCGTATCTAGCTTGTGGGGCAACTATGGCATGGGTGGCGTGATTAATATTAAAACCAAAACTCCAGCCAATAGTCAGCAAGAGGTTTCAGGAAATATGGGTTCATTTGGAACGAGTAATATCGCTGCATCAAAAGATTTAATTGCATCTGATGCTTTGCAGTTAAGATTCTCGGCAGATTACTTTGCCACTGATGGCTATCAGGGGATTGCCACGATTTCTCCGGCAGCCTCTAATAGCATCAAAAACGGTCAGGGCCCCGCTAGCTCGCATAATTCAAATACGCGGCTTCAGGGCTACTTTAAGGCTAGCCCTGATACCAATGGCTTTTTTCGTGCCGGCTATAGCACTATGTCAGATTTATCTTCAGGCTATGCATTTGCAACCAATATCAGACAAAGCGCTGATTTAGCGGGAGGAACCACAACCCGCTTAGAAGATAGGTCTAAGGTAGACCTCAATCTTTTCTATCAGAACACTGGTTTTAATAAGCAAAATGGCTCGACTACTACTAGTAGAACAAACAATATCCCGGCTAACACCCCATACATTAATGCAAATTATCAAGATCCATATAGCAGTGTTGGTGCGTCAGCTCAATATACGAAAGAGTTGCAAGGTGTCGTTGATCAGTACGTAGTTGGTATGGATGCACGCAATATTGCGGGGTCTAATTTAACTAATAATCTGAATAACAATGGAACGGTTGCTGCAGTAAATTATGCCCAGGGACAGCAAACCTTCTATGGCCTGATGGGGCAATTAAAGTCTAGGGCTGAATCATTTCCGCTCGAAACTACTTTCGCTGCTCGCATTGATCAATGGAATAGTCAAACTCCGACAAATTACAACACTGGCGCTAATGCTGCTAATCCTGTTTACCAAAATGTTCCGAATCAAAGTAAAACCCAACTGAGTCCTACTCTGGGTTTGTTATACAAGGTTAACGGCAATTGGGATTTACGTTCAGCAGCTTACCGAGCATTCCATGCTCCTGGCCTGAATAACACCTTGCGATCCTATGGTTCTTCTAGCGGTTTTAGTTTTGCAAATCCTAATCTAACTCCCGAGACAATGACGGGGTATGAGGTTGGAACAGATTATCGGTGGAAGGGCGGCTTTGCTCAGTTGACTGGCTTCAACAACTATATTCAGAGTGCTGTTGCTACATACTCGCTTAATAAAAATAGTAGTACAGATCAGGCACTAGCAAAACAGTTATGTGGAGCCTCAACTACCTGGACTGGCCAGTCTAGCTATGGTATTTGTAACTCATCTAACTTAAGTTATTACACCAATAATCAAAATTTGCTTAGCCAAGGTATTGAATTTCAGTTTCACCATGATATTAGTTCTAAGTGGGCCACAGATATCAACTACGCATTTACCAGTACTAAATTAACTATGAGTACTACGAGTGACCCGATTGGTAAGCAACTGGGTGGTGTTCCTCAGAATATTTTTGGTTCTGGCTTGACTTACTATCCTGTGCCACAAGCAAGCTTCACAGCAACTATTAGATATGTAGGCAGTTCCTGGATGAATACCTCTAATACGTTACCCGTACCAGCATATGCAGTAGTAGGTTTGCGAGCTAATTATGAAATTACAAAAAACGCAACACTTTATGCTTCTGCGGTGAACTTATTTAATCGCCAATACATCACTTTTGGCACGGGATCGAGCAATACAAGCTATGTATTAGGCTCGCCGCAGTCGGTTACCGTTGGTGCACGTATCATCTTCTAATCATGAAATTTCATCTCCATTCATCATTCCGCCTGGCAGTCTTAAGCGCTCTCTTTGTAGGGGTGCTTAGTCTGCATGGTCGAGTAGAGGCACAAATGGATCATTCACGTCCTATGGCAGCAGTAAAGCAAAAGGATGTTTGCCAGGGGTCTGGACTCGATTGCGCTAATGCGGCTACTCCTTTTTTCTCTTCTGATGGCAAATTACTACTAGCTTGGAATGCGAATGGCGTGGTATCAGTAGGGCAGTCTTCTGATCTCGGTAAAACATTGGCATCGAGCGTCAAAATTGCAGAGCATGGTAAATCCTTGGACACTGGTAGTGATGCACGCCCTCAAATTGTGGCTGATAAACAGGATAATGTCTTTTTAGCTTACGCATTTTTCAAGGACTCCAATTGGAATGCACAAATTAATGCTGCTAGATCAACTGATGGTGGCAATACCTTTAGCTCTCCAGTATCCCTGGTTCAAGATGGCTCTAGCCAACGCTTCCCTTCAGTTTTAATCAGACCTGATAATTCTATTTTTATTTCCTGGATTGATAAGCGACTAGTGGCGGCTGCAAAGCAGAGTGGAGTAAAGCGCTTAGGTGGATCAATTGCGTACTCATTTTCAAGTGATGGCGGAAAAACATTCCAGGCAGAGCAATTTGCCAATGAAAGCACTTGCGAATGCTGCCGAATTAGCGGAGCGCTTGACCCTCAAAATCAGCCTGTGATTGTGTATCGAGCGATATTTCCTGGAGGTATTCGGGATCAGGCAAGCCAAGTTATTTCTGCGAGGGGCGCTGAGCCAGTTCGCAGGGTAGCAGATGATGAGTGGAAGACAGATGCCTGCCCGCACCATGGCCCATCAATTGCAGTTTCCGGATCCGGAAAACTTCACGTAGCTTGGTATACGCAAGGTGGCAAGCGCTCTGGCGTCTTTTATGCAAACTCCAGCAATCAAGGCCTCAGCTATTCTAAGCCCGCTAGAATTGGAGCAGAAGGTGCCAATGTATCCCGACCCTATCTTTTAGCCCTGGGTCAGCAAGTATGGCTAACCTGGAAAGAGTTTAATGGCACATATTCTTTGGTTTACATGAAGCAATCTGCTGATGATGGAAAAACGTGGAGTGCTCCGCAGTTGATTTCTAAAACAAATGGATACAGCGATCATCCTTTATTGGTAAATAAACGTGATGCAGTCTTTTTGTCATGGCTAACAAGAAATGATGGCTATCAATTGATTAAGCTTGGACAACAGCAATGAAAAAATATTTACTCACATTCGTACTTGCCATGGGCATCGCTCATCTTGCATTTGCGGATAAACAAGTGCTCAAGCCCTATCAGGCTGGCGACTGGTCTAGTCTAGTGAAGAGTGCCAATAGTGCGCCAATAGCCATTCATTTTTGGGGTGTTACTTGCCCGGCTTGCGTGAAAGAGATGCCGCTTTGGGGAAGTTTTCTAAAGGGCAATCCAAGCGCAAAAGTAATCTTTATTCAGGTGGATGATGTTACGCCTGAGAGTATGCAGAAGATGTTGAGTAAGGCCGGCCTAGAAAAAGCCAATAATTACTATGTTGTAGGACCTTTTGATGAACGTTTGCGTTATGAGATTGATCCCAAATGGCATGGTGAGACGCCAACAACAATTTTGATTGATAAAAATGGTAGAGCGACCCGTAAAACGGGACTCATTAATTTTCAACAGCTGCAGTCTAGCCTTATTGCTAGCCGTTAGAAAAATGAATTCATTGATACAAATTGGGCATAAGCAAGCATGCGAACTTGGTTAATGAAAAGAAATTGTTCCTTCTCGCCTAAACAGGTGGGACTTTTCTATTTATCGATCGTTTGCTTTTCGCTCTTGATAGCAGGTTATTTCTTGTTCATTGGTGTTTGGATGATCATCATCTTTACTTCGATTGAAATACTGGCTCTAACAATAGCTTTGTATGTTTACACAAGACATGCTTTGGATTACGAAAAAATAACGATTGTTGATAAGCAGCTCTTTGTAGAAAGAAGTTGGGGCGGAAAAGTGCAGATTGATGAGTTAAATACTCTTTGGACAAAGCTGCATCGCAGCGGAACTGGAAGACCGTCTTTAACTCTCAAGAGTTCGACTAAAGAAGTGCCCATCGGTTTTTTTGTGGTGATGAATAAGCAAGAGCAGTTTGAAAAAGATCTCGAGAAATATCTCGGGGTGTAAGGTTAACTAAAAGGGGTATATATGAAACGTAATACATTGGCGTTATTAGTGGTGGCTTTAGGCTTTAGTTTTTCAGTACAAGCGCAAGAGGCAAAAGTAGGCTCAATCAAGGTTGATCATGCTTATACCCGTGCCACTGTTCCTGGACAACAGGTTGCTGGTGGCTTTATGAAGATTGAGAACAAGGGCACCAGTGGGGATCAATTGCTATCCGCAAGCTCGCCTGCTGCAGGTGAAGTGCAGTTACATGAGATGGCAATGGAAGGCAATGTGATGAAGATGCGTCAGGTAAAAGATATTGCTGTGCCCGCTGGAGGTTCTGTTGAATTAAAGCCTGGTGGCTTGCATCTCATGTTTATGAATATCAAAGCTCCATTGACTGCTGGTGAATCTGTTCCGGTCAAACTCAAGTTTGCTAAGGCTGGCGAAGTAGAAGTAAAGATGCCAGTTAATGCCATGGGTCAAGCTGGTGGAGCAGCGAAGCACTAAGTATTGAGTTTCTTTACTTGAAGTAATAAAAAAGCCCCTAAATCTAGGGGCTTTTGTTTTTCGACTCTACTAATTACGTTAAATCTAAATCTAAATCCGTTACTGCACCTTTACTTGCGCTACTTGCAGTGCTCGCGTACTTAGCAAGCAGGCCGCGGGTATAGCGTGGCTTAGGTTGTTTCCAGGCGGCTCTGCGCTTGGCAATTTCTTCATCACTCACGTTCAGCTGGATGAGGAGCTTATGCGCATCGATAGTCACTGAGTCACCTTCATTGATCAGGGCAATCGTGCCCCCAACGTAGGCTTCAGGAGCAACGTGACCAACTACCATGCCCCAAGTGCCACCTGAGAAGCGACCATCAGTGATGAGGCCTACAGTCTCACCTAGGCCTTGGCCAACGAGAGCTGAGGTGGGGGAGAGCATCTCGCGCATACCAGGGCCACCTTTAGGGCCTTCGTAGCGAATGATGACGACATCACCATCTTTAATCTTTTGGGCCATGATAGCTGCCATAGCATCATCTTCAGAATCAAATACACGGGCTGGGCCAGTGATAGATGGATTCTTAAGGCCAGTAATCTTGGCAACACAACCTTCTGGGGAGATATTACCTTTCAGAATCGCTAAGTGTCCTTGCTTATACAAAGGATTATCTAAGGTACGAATGACTTTTTGATCTGCGCGTGGCACCGAAGGAATGTCTTTCAGTACTTCCGCAATCGTTTTGCCAGTGATGGTCATGCAATCACCATGGAGTAATCCGCCATCTAAAAGGATTTTCATGACTTGTGGAATGCCGCCGGCTTGATGTAAGTCAGTGGCCAAATAAGTACCAGAGGGCTTCATATCTACAATGACTGGAACACGCTTACGAATGCGTTCAAAGTCATCAATCGTCCAGTCGATTTCAGCGGCACTGGTAATAGCCAAGAAATGCAACACTGCATTGGTAGAGCCACCTACTGCCATGATGACGCTGACTGCATTCTCAATCGATTTTTTAGTAATGATGTCGCGTGGGCGTAAGTTATTTTTGATCGCCTCAACCAACACGCGAGAAGACTCAGCAGCACTAACCACTTTCTCCTCATCCACGTTTGCCATGGTTGAGGAGTAGGGCAGGCTCATACCCAGTGCTTCAAAAGAGGAGCTCATGGTGTTTGCTGTATACATGCCGCCACAGGAGCCGCTACCTGGACAGGCATTCTCTTCAACGCCTTTTAAGTCTTCTGCGCTTAATCTGCCGGAAGTAAATTCACCGACCGCTTCGAAGGCAGAAACAATATTGAGTTCTTTGCCTTTGTAATGGCCTGGCTTAATCGTGCCACCATAAACATAGATCGCTGGAACATTAGTGCGAGCAATGGCCATCATGCCGCCTGGCATATTTTTATCGCAACCACCAATCACAACCACGCCGTCTTGCCAAAGGCCATTGACACAAACTTCAATGCTGTCAGCAATCACTTCACGTGAGACGAGGGAGTATTTCATACCCTCAGTACCCATGCCAATACCATCAGAAACAGTAGGGGTGCCAAATACCTGGGCCTTTGCGCCTGCTTCTTCTAGGGCATTGACTGCCGCATCTGCTAATTTTTGTAATCCACTATTGCAAGGAGTGATAGTTGAATGACCATTGGCAACACCAACCATTGGCTTTGAGAAATCATTTTCCTTGTAGCCCATTGCGTAATACATCGAGCGGTTGGGTGCGCGAGCGACTCCCTCGGTGACCATACGTGAGCGTTCATTAAGGCGTTTCATGCTTTATTACTCCAGAAAAAGTTGGTGTCGAAAGGCTCTATTGTGCCGTGAGAACTGCTTGAGGGCTAAGCATCCTATTTGTAGCGGTAAAGGGATCAATATATTGCAACGCAATAAGAAATAGTGAATAAATTCATAGAGGTAGATTGTAATTATTAGCTATTAAGCTAATAGCTTGATGTAAGTTACTGCTGTAAATTAGGCAAATCATTACTTTTCCCTTTGAATTCAATGACTAAAGTGGGCCATATCTTCTTAATTGACGATGACGAATCGATGCGTATCTCGCTTGCGAGAATGCTTCGTGAGTTGGGGTATTTGGTGGAGGATTACGCCTCAGCCAGTCTTTTTCTAGAAAAGTCAGTCCCAGTATCTCCGGCAGTCATTCTCTTGGATATGCAGATGCCAGATATGACAGGCCTAGATCTCCAAGAAAAATTGCTGAAATTGGGCCGTAAGACCCCCATTATCTTTGTCAGCGGCCAAAGTCACCCCCATCAAATTGTTTCAGGCCTCAAGAAAGGGGCGGTCGATTTCTTATTTAAACCCTTCAATTTGGACGAATTGCTCAAGGCTGTAGCTGATGCGGTTGATTTTGATAGGCTCCAGTTAAAGCGTGTCTCTCAAGATGTAGAAACTAGAAGGGATTACGTGAGCCTAACGCCAAGAGAGCGTGAAGTCTGCGGCTGGCTGGTGAAGGGGCTCCTTAATAAAGATATTGCTGTCAAATTAGGGACCACTGATGCCACAATTAAGGTCCATAAAGCTAGAGTGATGGATAAGATGCATGCAGATTCACTGCAAAGTTTGGTGAAGAAGTTTCTAGAGTCCGATTTGGGGAATCACCCTTTGAGTAATTAGCTTTGCGGCTAATTACTGATGCACCATTTTGGGGTTAGTATCAGTTTTATTATTTTTATAAGAGACAGATAATTGTTTGTGGATGAGCCATCAATGCTAGGAGAGATTCGTAAAGAAGCTTTTACTAAAGCTAGGGAAAGTCTTGGCTTAAGCACGAAAGAATTATCTGGCATGGCTTGCCTCTCTGTGCGTCAAATAGAGCAAATTGAAAATGGGGAAATGAGTTCCTTCTATGGTCCTCAAATCAAATTTACTGCTGCAAAAAAAGTTGCAGCCCTACTCAAATTAAAAGAAGAGGATGCTTTTGATTTCGGTAAGAAAGTCCCGCCAGCAAAAATCATTCTTGAAAAAATAGTAGAGCCCGTTGCTAAAAAAGTAGAAAAAGTAGAGATCGTAGAAAAAACACCGGCGCCAAAAAAACAATCCAAACCACAGCAAGTGGAGGAGACACCTAAATCTGTCATCAAAAGTCCTCAACCGACAAAACCCCATGAAGCTAGTAAAGCAGTAACACAAAAGAATCCTCAAAAGAGACTCTTTGTTTTATTGGGCGTTACTGCAGCTCTCGCGTTTGCAGTAGTTAATCTGCGTCCACTGTTTTTCCCTGAGCCACCTAAAGAAGAGATTGTGCTGGTGGAAGCGGTCCAAGAGGTCCCTCCAGTCAGTGCCGCTGTAGAAGAGGCTAAGCCGGCCATACCAGCACAAGCACCAGCACCAATAACAGTCCCAATTCCAGTAGTAGCTGCGGCGCCTGCTGCGATTGTTTCTACAGAATGTCCAGCGGTGGATGTATCGGCAGTGACTTATAAGCCTGATGCTCCCAAAAAGTCTGGCGATATGGTTTATGTGCAATCAAAGACGGCACAAACCGTTTGTGTGATTGATGCCTCAGGTAAGAATCAAAATAAAACGTTGGAGCCTGGGGTAGGGGCAAGTATTTATGGCAAGCCACCGTTTAAAGTGCTCACATTAGGTCTAAATCAAGTGGACTTATATTTCCAGGGCGCTAAGGTGCGTGCGGGTGGTGCTAGTAAGACCATTATTTTGGAGGCTGCTGAAGTCAGTCAGCCTGCAGCTTCAACAGATTCCCAGTTGCGCTGAGAATCTGTTCTAGTTTAGGCGGTGATTAAACTGCAGCTTCGTCAGTTTCACCAGTACGAATCCGAATAACTTGCTCAACAGCAGTTACAAAAATCTTTCCGTCACCGATTTTTCCAGTGTGTGCAGCTTTGGTAATGGCTTCAATTGCAGCCTCAACGCGATCGCTTGGAACAACGGCTTCGACTTTGACCTTAGGCAAGAAGTCAACTACGTATTCGGCACCACGATAGAGTTCCGTGTGACCTTTTTGGCGACCAAAGCCTTTAACTTCAGTCACGGTAAGACCAGTGACACCGACTTCTGCTAAAGCCTCACGTACTTCGTCAAGTTTGAATGGTTTAATGATTGATGTAATTAATTTCATTTATTCCCCCTAATACAGTAATCATACCTAGAACTCAAATATAACGCTAAAAACAAGCGCCACAATCGATTTTCAGGCTCTAAATTGTGAGGTAATTGGGTAGCGCCAGTCGCGACCAAAAGCCCGGGTAGTTACACGAACTCCAGGAGGGGCTTGGCGACGCTTGTATTCATTTAATTTGATCAGGCGGGTAACCTTCTCTACGCTCTCAGGATCAAAGCCAGCAGCAATGATTTGGGTGATAGATTGATTCTGTTCCATGTAGCGCTCTACGATGGCATCTAAGACTTCATAAGAAGGCAGGCTGTCCTGATCAGTTTGGTCAGGGCGTAATTCGGCTGAAGGGGCGCGCGTCAAAATACGCTTTGGTATGACGGGTTTAATGCTGTTGCGGTAATCGCATAGTCGATACACCAAAGTCTTAGCAATATCTTTAATCACCGCAAAGCCACCAGCCATATCGCCATACAAAGTGCAATAGCCAACAGCCATCTCACTCTTATTGCCGGTTGTCAAAACTAGGCGTCCAGTTTTATTAGAAAGAGCCATGAGTAGGGTGCCCCGGACACGGGCCTGAATATTCTCTTCAGTGGCGTCTATCTTCAAGCCTTTGAACTGATCTGCTAAAGAGGCTTCGAGTGCATCTACCGGGCCGCTAATGGGAATCTCGTCATATTGCACGCCTAGATTTTTGGCGAGCTCACTAGCATCAATCCAGGAGATATCAGCCGTATAGCGCGAAGCCATCATCACTGCGCGGACTTTATCAGCACCTAAAGCATCAACCGCAACAGCCAACACTAAAGCAGAATCTACGCCACCCGATAGACCAATGATGACACCTGGAAAATGATTTTTAGTAACGTAGTCACGTACACCAAGAACGAGTGCTTGATAGGCTTGAGCCTCAACGCTTTGGGGTGGGCTAATGAGACCTTTTTCTAGTTGACCGTTAGGACTGATATCAACAATGCCTAGGCCAGTTTCGAACTGGGGCATCGCCATCACAACATCGCCTTGACTATTTAATGCAAATGATCCGCCATCAAAGACCAATTCATCTTGACCACCAACGGCATTAACGTAGATCAAAGGCATCTTAGTTTGCACTATATGTTCGCGTAGCACATCAATACGCAAGGCTTCTTTTTTCAGGTGATAGGGCGATGCATTAGGAACTAGTAAAACTTGAGCCCCTGCAGCATGCGCTTGTTTGGCGGGGCCAGCATGCCATGCATCTTCACAGAGAATCACGCCATATCGAATACCTGCGCATTCAAATACGCAGGCCTCTTTGCCAGGAATAAAGTAACGCACTTCATCGAATACTTCATGATTCGGCAATTCTTGTTTAGCATAGCCTGCAATCACTTTGCCATTTTGTAAAACGGAGGCATAGTTTTGTAGACCAGCTAATGTACTTTTGGGATGCCCTACAACTACAGTAAGACCTGAGTATTGGGCTAACTCTTTCATTAAGAGATCAAGCTGTTGCTTTGCTGCTTCAATAAAAGCAGGGCGGAGCAATAAATCTTCTGGGGGATAGCCAGTGAGCGCAAGCTCTGGAGTGACTACGAGTTTGGCGCCTTGCTTAAAGGCATCTTGAGCAGCTTTATGAATGAGTTGAGCGTTGCCAGCCAAATCCCCCAGCATCGGGTTCATTTGGACTAGGGCAATTTTTTGTGCGCTCACCTCGAATGACAAAGCCTTTACTAATAAATTAAGCGTGCTCTTTGTTGTAGCGTTCGATGCCTTCCAGAATTTCTGTATGCGCATCTGCAACACCACCCCAGCCTTTTACCTTAACCCATTTACCTGGCTCGAGATCTTTATAGTGCTCGAAGAAGTGTTGGATTTGATTAAGACGCAATGGATTGATATCCGCTGGCTTTTGCCAATGGGTATATATCGGTAAAATTTTGTCTTCTGGAACGGCTAATAATTTGGCGTCTTGCCCGCCTTCATCCTCCATTTGTAAAACACCTAGTGCGCGGCAGCTTACAACCACACCTGGAATAAGTGGGAATGGTGTAATGACCAGTACGTCAACAGGGTCACCGTCACCAGCAATGGTTTTATTGATATAGCCATAGTTGCATGGGTAGTGCATTGCGGTACCCATAAAGCGGTCTACGAAAATCGCGCCACTTTCCTTGTCAACTTCATACTTAATTGGATCCGCATTCATAGGGATTTCAATAATGACGTTAAAGCTTTCAGGTATCTTTTTTCCCGGCCTGACGTTGTCCAAACTCATAAAAACTCCAATTGGTGATTAGTAAATACCCTGATATTAGCAAATAGGCTCAGGGGTGATTCTGATACATACTGATACAGCTTTAAAGCGCTAGTTTAAAGCTTTAAAAAACTGGGCTGATTTAAGCGCTAGATATATAAAACAATAGGATCAACTTTAGGGAGTTCAAGCATGAGTAATGTCACTTTAGGCTTGTATTTTGCCTTGGCATGCGGTGTCCTGGCCGTGATTTACGGTTTTGTGATGCGCAGCTGGATTTTGAAGCAAAGTACGGGCAACGCCAAAATGCAAGAGATTGCAGAAGCGATTCAGCAGGGCGCTGCCGCTTATTTATCACGCCAATATAAAACGATTGGGGTCGTTGGGGTAATTCTTACTATCTTGATGGCGCTCTTCTTGGACTTTGCAACCGCTATCGGTTTTGTGGTCGGCGCAGTACTTTCTGGAGCATGCGGCTTTATTGGTATGAATATTTCAGTACGCGCAAACGTACGTACAGCGCAAGCAGCTACCGTTGGTATGAACGAAGCACTCAATGTGGCATTTAAAGGTGGCGCAATTACCGGCATGCTGGTGGTTGGTCTTGGCCTCTTGGGAGTTGGCTTGTTCTTTATGTTCCTCGTATCGATAGGCGCAGGACAAGACCTCTCTTCTGTATTGCATCCACTGATTGGTTTGGCATTTGGTTCATCATTGATTTCTATCTTCGCGCGTCTTGGCGGCGGCATCTTCACTAAAGGTGCAGACGTTGGTGCTGACTTAGTGGGTAAGGTAGAAGCCGGCATTCCGGAAGATGATCCACGTAATCCAGCGGTGATTGCCGATAACGTCGGCGATAACGTAGGTGACTGCGCAGGTATGGCAGCAGACCTCTTTGAAACTTATGCAGTAACGCTGATCGCAACGATGGTGCTCGGCTCCTTGATGGTGACTGGTGCGCCAGTGGCAGCTATTATTTACCCACTAGTATTGGGTGGCGTCTCCATCATCGCCTCTATCATCGGCTGCTCTTTTGTAAAAGCAACGCCTGGCATGAAGAACGTGATGCCAGCTTTGTATAAGGGCTTAATCATTGCAGGTGGTTTGTCATTAGTAGCGTTCTACTTTGTGACGAACTTCATCATGCCTGACGATGCTTTAGGCATTCCTGGCAGCCAGTGGCGTTTATTTGGCTCTACAGTAGTAGGTCTTCTATTGACAGCAGGCTTGGTGTGGATCACTGAGTACTACACCGGCACTCAATTTAAGCCAGTGCAGCATATTGCTGAGGCTTCTACTAAAGGTCACGGTACTAACATCATTGCTGGCTTAGGTATTTCTATGAAGTCCACTGCATATCCAGTGCTCTTTGTATGCGCAGCAATTTTTGCAGCTTACTGGTTAGCTGGTTTGTACGGTATTGCGATTGCAGCGACCGCCATGTTGTCCATGGCAGGAATTGTGGTTGCTCTAGATGCATACGGTCCGATCACTGATAACGCAGGTGGTATTGCTGAAATGGCCGGTTTGCCACAAGCAGTTCGCGATATTACTGATCCATTGGATGCCGTTGGTAACACTACTAAAGCAGTTACCAAAGGATATGCCATCGGCTCTGCTGGTTTAGCTTCACTGGTATTGTTCGCCGATTACACCCATGCGCTAGAGGGTATTGGCCAACAAGTTTCCTTTGACCTATCTAACCATATGGTGATCATTGGCCTCTTTATTGGCGGCATGATTCCTTACTTGTTTGGTGCGATGGCGATGGAAGCAGTGGGTCGTTGCGCTGGTGCAGTTGTGGAAGAGGTGCGTCGTCAGTTCCGTGACATCCCCGGAATTATGGAGGGTACTGCTAAGCCTGAGTACGGCAAGGCAGTAGATATGCTCACCACTGCAGCGATTAAAGAAATGATTATTCCTTCTCTATTGCCAGTGGTTGCGCCGATCGTAGTAGGTCTCTTGTTAGGGCCTGCTGCATTGGGAGGCTTACTGATGGGTACGATTGTGACCGGCTTGTTTGTGGCGATCTCCATGTGTACTGGTGGCGGTGCTTGGGATAACGCTAAGAAATATATCGAAGAAGGTAACTTCGGCGGTAAAGGTTCTGAAGCGCATAAAGCAGCAGTGACTGGTGATACTGTAGGCGACCCCTACAAAGACACTGCTGGCCCTGCAGTGAACCCACTCATCAAGATCATTAACATCGTGGCATTGCTCATCGTGCCATTGTTACCAGTGATGAGTCGCTAAGAAAAAGCATCAAAGCAACAAACTAAAACGCCTAGCAATGCTAGGCGTTTTTTTATCCACAAATTATTTGAGTGATACCTTAAATGCCATACTACTAGTTTATTAAGGAAGCCTATGGCTAACAAAAATCAGTGGGCCTCATTTTTTCTCAATGACTCGAATGTCTCTGAGGATTTCTTTGGCGATCAGATTGAAAGTACAGAAGATGAAATTACAACCAAGATATCTGCAGACCCTAATAGTCCTGAGACATTCCCTAAAGGGTTTGTTGATAAGAATAAGTTGGACACAACAACTGAAGTACAAATAAGACTCCACAAAAAAGAAGATGACGAGCAGGCCAAATTAGATGCTCTAAACAAAAAAGCCTAGCAATGCTAGGCTTTTTTATTACTCATTCAGTTAACGCTTAATCCAAAGTTTCCAAATAACGCTGCGCATCTAAAGCAGCCATACATCCTGTACCTGCACTAGTAATTGCTTGACGATAGATGTGGTCCTGCACATCGCCCGCAGCAAACACGCCAGGGATATTGGTAGCAGTAGCATTGCCCTCTAAGCCCGAGTGCGTTTTGATATAGCCATTGTTCATATCTAGCTGACCAATAAAGAGTTCAGTATTGGGCTTGTGGCCAATCGCAATGAAGGCGCCAGTCACGGCGATATCTTCCGTGCTGCCATCTTGTTTCTTGATGCGCACACCAGTCACACCTTTTTCATCGCCCAGAACTTCATCTAGTGTTGCGTTGAGCTTGAGTTCTACTTTGCCTTCAGCAACTTTGGCCATGAGTCGATCATTTAGGATTGGCTCTGCACGGAATTTGTCACGACGATGAATGACGGTCACTTTTTTTGCAATACCGGTCAGATAGAGCGCTTCTTCAACAGCAGTGTTACCGCCACCTACTACGCACACATCTTGATTGCGATAAAAGAAACCATCGCAAGTTGCGCACCCAGAAACACCACGACCCATAAACGCTTCTTCACTTGGCAAGCCAATGTATTGGGCAGAAGCACCAGTAGAAATAATGAGGGCATCACAGGTATAAGTTCCAGAGTCGCCAACTAAGCGAATGGGCTTTTCTGTAAGTGCTGCCGTATGAATATGGTCAAAAATGATCTCAGTATTAAAGCGCTCAGCATGCTTCAAAAAGCGATCCATGAGCTCTGGGCCTTGAACCCCATCGGCATCTGCTGGCCAGTTTTCGACATCTGTAGTGGTCATTAATTGACCCCCTTGAGCTAGGCCAGTAATGAGGGTAGGCTTTAAATTGGCCCGGGCAGCATAGACTGCGGCTGTATAGCCAGCAGGGCCAGATCCGAGGATCAGAACTTTGGAGTGTTTTGGGGTATTTGTAGTCATAACCAAATTATAGGTTTGCTTGTTTACAATCGGTAGAACATGGCAAGAACCGTATATCCGAAGTCCAAGGCTCCAATGAGCCCTCAGCCCCCAGAGATGGACGGGCAGGGCAGGATGCCCCGCCTTCTCCTGGAGGCGCGCTGGTTCATCTCCCTAGGCCTATGTCTAGGTTTATTTGCTATTTTGCTGACTTATTCCAAGGCTGATCCAGCTTGGTCCCACGCCAGTTTTGAGGCTCCTAGGAACCTCGGTGGTCGTTTTGGGGCCTATTTGGCCGACCTAATGCTCTATATTTTTGGCATTTCTGCCTTTTGGTGGGTTGTCCTTTTTGGTCGCCGTGTCCTTCATGGCTGGCGTGAGCTCTGGAGTATTCCGCTTCCGCCCGATCCTGAGGCCAAACCAGATTCCCTCGTAGTGCGCTGGTTGGGCTTTGGGCTGACCTTAGCCTGCAGCATGGGTCTTGAGTCGATTCGCATGCATTCCTTGTCCTGGCAGCTCCCAAGACCGCCTGGAGGCATCTTGGGTGAGTTGATTGGCGATCCCCTGCAGATGTCACTCGGTTTTACTGGGGCAACTCTGGTCCTCCTTTTTGGCTTGGCTGCTGGCTTATCCCTGTTTTTACATTTCTCCTGGTTAGATATTGCCGAGAAAGTAGGACGTTTTCTGGAGGTAACTTATCACCGTATTCGGGAGCGTCGCGATACTGAAGAGGATCGCAAACTAGGCGAAGCTGCTGCGGAAGAGCGTGAAGAGTTTGTAGAAGAATTCCGTGGTCGTGTGGAAGTTGCAGCGCCCGTACAAATTGTGCGTGCGCCGATAGAGATTCCAAAGAGTGCTCGTGTTGAGCGTGAGAAACAACAACCGTTGTTTGTGGATATTCCTGACTCAGAATTACCACCGCTGGCATTGTTAGATCCCGTGCCGGAAGCAAAAGAAACCATCTCTGCAGATGTATTGGAATTTACTTCCCGTTTGATCGAGCGTAAGTTAGCTGAATTTAATGTTCAGGTAACCGTCATTGCTGCATACCCTGGTCCGGTGGTGACTCGCTATGAGATTGATCCAGCGATTGGCGTGAAGGGTAGTCAGATTGTTAATCTCTCACGTGACCTTGCGCGTGCACTGGGTGTTGTCAGTATGCGTGTAGTTGAAACCATTCCAGGCAAAACATGTATGGCTTTGGAATTACCGAATCCTACTCGCCAATCTGTTTACCTCTCTGAGATTTTGACCTCACAGGTTTATAACGACAATCATTCACTCCTCACTCTGGCTTTAGGTAAAGACATTTCTGGTAGCCCAATGGTGGCCGACCTTGCGAAGATGCCTCACTGCTTAGTTGCTGGTACTACCGGTGCTGGTAAGTCGGTTGGTATTAATGCCATGATTTTGTCGCTACTCTTTAAAGCGAAGCCGGATGAAGTGCGTCTGATCATGATCGATCCGAAGATGCTTGAGATGGCAATCTACGACAAGATCCCCCACTTGCTTTGCCCAGTAGTCACCGATATGAAGCAGGCTTATAACGCGCTCAATTGGGCAGTCAATGAGATGGAGCGTCGCTACAAACTCATGAGTAAGTTTGGTGTGCGTAACCTGGCTGGCTTTAATAAAAAGATTTTGGAAGCTGAAGAGAAGGGCGAGAAGCTCACCAATCCATTTAGCTTGACCCCGGATGATCCTGAGCCAATCTATAAGGCACCGGTCATTGTGGTGATTATCGATGAGTTGGCTGACTTGATGATGGTCTCTGGCAAGAAGATTGAAGAGCTCATTGCCCGTATTGCGCAGAAGGCGCGTGCTGCAGGCATTCATCTGGTGTTGGCAACACAACGCCCAAGTGTGGATGTGATTACTGGCTTGATTAAAGCCAACGTACCAACTCGGATTTCATTTCAGGTCAGCAGCAAGATTGATAGCCGTACGATTTTGGATCAGCAGGGCGCGGAAGCCTTGCTTGGTATGGGTGACATGCTCTATATGGCGCCTGGCACTGGCTTACCAGTACGTGTCCATGGCGCATTCGTATCTGATGATGAAGTGCATCGCGTAGTGGAGTGGCTCAAAGAGAAGGGCGAAGCCAACTACATCGATGGCGTACTTGAAGGTGCTGATGAATCCAATATCGACGCCCTAACAGGCGAGAGTGGTGGTGAAGCGGATCCACTGTATGACCAAGCTGTAGCCATCGTTCTCGAAAACAAACGTCCCTCGATCTCCTTAGTGCAACGTCACTTGCGTATTGGTTATAACCGCGCGGCACGCCTCTTAGAGGATATGGAAAAAGCAGGACTCGTATCGAAGATGGGTAATGGCGGTAATCGCGAGATCTTGCATCGCCCTTCAGAATAAGGCAGTAATTTTGCAAAGATTCTTACCTGCAGTAATCCTTGGAACTGCCATTCTGTTTTCAGGCACAGTCTTCTCCCAAAGTGAGAGTGGCGCTGATCAATTACGTCAATTTGTACGCAACTCCAAAACAGCTGAAGGTGATTTTGTACAACAGCAGTTGCGTGCACCCAAAGCAAATGAGCCACAAGATAAAGGTTTAAAGGTAGTGCGTCAGACGCAAGGTCGCTTTGTATTTCAGCGTCCAGGACGATTTATCTGGGATACCCAAAAGCCATATGAGCAAAAACTGATTGCCGATGGAAAACATCTGACTTTATGGGATAAAGATTTAAATCAAGCCACCATTCGTCCAGCCGGACAAGCGTTGGCTGCTACACCAGCAGCAATTCTGTTTGGTGAGAGCTCCTTAGATCAGCATTTTGATCTAGTGGAGAGTGAGGAGCGGTTGGGGATGAAGTGGGTTACGCTTTCTCCTAAGAAAGATCCCAATACCAAGAGTGGCAATGATCTGCCATATACCAAGATCTCGGTAGGGATGGCTAACGGCTTACCTAAAGCCCTGGAATTGATTGATGGCCTAGGAAGTGTAGTGCTGGTGACCCTAGATAAAATGCAGTTGAATGTCAATTTACCAGCAAATCGCTTCATTTTTACACCGCCTTCCGGTGCTGAAGTCTTGCGCTTAAACTAGAGCCTAAATTCAAAACCAGAGCAATATATGATTGATCCACAATTACTTCGTAAAGATATCGCTGCTGTTGCAGCGCGCTTAGCTACTCGTAAATTTCAACTCGATGTTGAGAAATTCAACACCCTAGAGTCTGAGCGTAAATCTTTGCAAACCCGTACCGAAGAATTACAAGCCAAACGCAATCAATTGGCCAAAGCCATTGGCATGAAAAAAGGTAAGGGCGAGGATGCTTCTGCAGAGATGGCAGAGGCAAGTCAGATTAATGTGGACATGGATTCAGGGGCAGCGCGACTATCCATTCTGCAAACAGAGATATCTGATTTCTTGATGGGTATTCCGAATCTTCCGGATGAGTCTGTGCCCACTGGTAAAGATGAGACTGAAAACAAAGAAGTTAAGCGTTGGGGAACAGAGCCCATATTTGATTTTGAGATTAAAGATCACGTAGATCTTGGTGGCCCATTGGGTTTAGATTTTGAAGTAGCAGCAAAAATTAGTGGTTCACGCTTTGTAGTACTCAAAGGACCGATTGCGAGACTGCATCGTGCTCTGGCACAGTTCATGATCGATACCCATGCAACACATCATGGCTATCAAGAAGTTTATGCGCCTTATATGGTGAACGCTGCTTCCATGCGTGGTACCGGACAATTGCCGAAGTTTGAAGAAGATCTCTTTAAAGTTCCGCGCCAGATGGGTGGCGAAGACGAGGGTGGAGAATCAAAGATAGAAAACTTCTACCTGATTCCAACTGCAGAGGTGCCTGTAACCAATTTGGTAAGAGATGAAATCGTCAATGCTGATCACTTGCCGATGAAGTATGTAGCTCATACGCCATGCTTCCGCTCTGAGGCTGGCAGCTATGGCCGTGATGTGCGGGGGATGATTCGTCAACATCAGTTCGACAAAGTAGAGTTAGTACAAATCACCAAACCAGAAGACTCTATGCAAGCATTAGAAGATTTAACAGGGCATGCAGAAAGAATTCTGGAGCTACTCGAGTTGCCATATAGAAAAGTGTTGCTGTGCACCGGTGATATGGGATTTGGAAGCACCAAAACCTATGACCTAGAAGTATGGGTGCCATCACAAAAGGCTTATCGCGAGATTAGTTCATGCTCGAGCATGGGCGACTTCCAAGCAAGACGGATGCAAGCGAGATTTAAAGTAGGACAAGGTAAACCAGAATTGGTTCATACCTTAAATGGCTCAGGTCTTGCAGTAGGTAGAGCATTAGTAGCTCTAATTGAGAATAAGCAGCAAGTCGATGGCAGCATTGCTATCCCTAAAGCACTGCAACCCTACTTGGGTGGCCTAACAGTGCTCAAACCAACCCCTTAAATAACGATAGTTTTTATCTTTAACCGAGATGCATTCTTTTCGAGCACTTTATCAAGAGTGATGATTGACTTTGCTTTGAAAGATTTTGCGGCTGCGAGATGTAACGCATCTCCAGCCCTTAAATTTGATTTACTGTCAATCACTAATATTCCTGCAGAATAATAAGTTTTACTCTCAATAGGCATTAGCTCAATATCATTTTGGCAAAGAGTGTCAAATTTTTTCCAAGCCTCACGACTCTGCTTTTCTGTTATTTGATTAGTTCTGACTTTAAGACTGAGAGCGCTAGAAAATTCAGTAAATGCCCAAGTCGAAGAGATCATTTTTGCAGAGCTTTTATCATGCCATTTATCAACGGCATCACTTTTCGGTTCAGTTGTACACAAGGCCACAAAAATACTAGTATCGACATAGATCATTAGTAACGCGCCTTTGAGCGAACTTCCTCCATTACTGATTTGCCCATCTTCAACGTAGCTCTGAATGCTCTTAGTTGAGCAGCAATTTCTTTGCGTTCTAATTTTTGAGGTCGAATGATTAATGAGCCATCCTTTGAAAGGGTTGCTTCAACTTTGTCCCCATCTTTTAGCTTGATTTCTTTGATGAAGCTAGCTGGAATGCGAAGTGCCAGGCTATTGCCCCATTTTGAAATTTGTATATTCATGATTAGTCCTTAAATAGATATACATAAATGTATATCTATATTAAAGTAAATTATTGGGTGTGGCCAGTCAATTTTTAAGCCAATATCAGCCGTATGGCTTTATGTATCAGTAGCTATAATTGCACTTCGGTTCGGAGAGGTGGCAGAGTGGTCGAATGTACCTGACTCGAAATCAGGCGTACTGTCAAAGGTACCGAGGGTTCGAATCCCTCCCTCTCCGCCAAGTCAATTGGTATTACAAGGGTTTGCAGAGATACAACACCCTTGTTACCAAAATTGTTACCAAAGTTATTCTACGAAGGGTTATTTCTTGGGCGTGTAATCAGGGTTGTTTTAAATAACAAATTAGTTAATCTATGATTTAGCTACCACTCTTATAGATGGTTCGTGTTGCTGACAATATCTAACTAACTCTCCAAGAGTATTAAGTTCTAATTTAGTTTTTAAAAATGATCGGTACATCTTCACTGTTCTGAGTGAAATTCCTAATATTTTCGCTGCCTCAGATTGTTGATACCCATTTCCAAGAAGCAGTAAAACTTCAGCCTCACGTTTGGTTATGGGAATATGGATTTCTTTACTACTGCCCGAGGATGGTTGAATGATTTTCAACTTCTGGGTAGCAATAAAGCACTTCTCTAAGGCAGTGGTAACTTGTTCCGGTGTGAATGGCTTGAGGATAAAATCAACAGCGCCGCCTCGCCATGCATCAATAATGTCCGCTTGCTGCGCATTGCCACTCATAAAAATGATGGAAAACTCAGTACTCATTAATTTCAGACTGTCTTGCAACTCAACGCCGTTCATTTCAGGCATTTGAAAATCTAGTAGTATGCAAGTAGGTATTCCATCTTCAAACTCAAATCGTTCAAAAGCATTTAAAAATGATTTGGCAGAATCAAAACTAGCGACTTTATAGTTGGGCGACAACCAATTCTCTAGTCCAGCGCGAACGATCGGTTCATCATCAACAATTACTACTTTTGTATTCATAATAGATTAAATAGTCTCAGCAATTATTTTGCTAGTGGGAGGTGGATTTCAACTGCCGTCCCACCCGTTGGTTGGTTTGAGACAGTAATGCTGCCATCATGTTTATCTACGATGGCCTTGCTAAGCCATAAGCCAATACCAAGCCCATCCGGTTTGGTGCTTTGATAAAGCTCAAACATAGTCGATGTAATCCTGGTTGATATTCCACTTCCAGTATCCTTGATGACAACGATTGCGTAAGATTTATCTTTATATATGCTTAAATCAATCACTCGGTCTGATGTTTCGCTACTTTCAATCGCTTCAATGGCATTGTTGAAGATGTTAATGAGAACTTGTTGAATTTGAATGGAGTTACCAATGATGATTGGGTTAACTGCGTTATGAGATTTTGTAAGCGTGATATTTTTTGAATGGAGTGTGGGTTTGACAATCTCCAGTATTTCATCACATGCTCCTTGAATATCAAAGGGCATAAAATTAGATCCCTTAGTGCCAAAAAGTTTTCTTAGGTTATTGACCAATACTGATATCTTGCCAAGTTGTTCTGTCACGGTATGCAGCATTTGTACTGATTTTTCTTGATGCCCTTGATTAATTAGTTCTCGCTTGACCGATTCGGTTTGCAGGACAATGCCAGTAATAGGCTGGCTTAATTGATGAGCTAACGAGTTTGCTAGGGCGCTAATTCCTAATGCTCTATTAGATGATATTAATCCTTGTAAAAATTGTTCTTTCTCATTAGCTAATTTAACTAAGTTTTGATTCAAAGGATTGATATTGATAGCCTCAGAGTCAACCCAACTAACCCTTAATGCTAAATAAGAATAGTAACGAATCAGGTTGATTGATAGCCAAATCGAGAAAAAAATAGTAGCTAGCGGAGGGGGATTCAATATCCGCATTGGAGTACCAGTAAAGTAGCTCGAAAAACGTAATACGTGAATAAGTATTAATGCCAATTCTGTATAAATAATGCATTTAATAAAAAGATTATTTTCCAGTCCATTGCCATTAATTTGTTTGCAGACGAAATAAGTAATCGAAGTAACGAAGAGAGAAAAAGATGAGACAAATAGCAGGGGTAATCGAGGGCTGATAGCATATCGGCAATACTCAATGAATCCGCAGTAAATCACTACAAAAACTATCCAATAAATTAATTCACGAAAAGTGATCTTTTTAGTTAAGGCCTTAATGCTCAATAGTATCGTTACCTCAGATAGAAGGGTAACTACCGATAGAGTAAAAAAGCTGGCAGTTACTACAAGACTTGGTTGAATATTCATTGCAATAACAATGAGCAACGTTATCAGCCAAAGAAATTCTGCCAATAAGAAATAACGACCCGACGTATCTACACGTCCTTTAAACGAAAAATACAGCGTACTAGCTGACACGATAGTCAGTAGTGTGGGGATAACTAAGACTAAAACAAAGGTATTCATGGGCTATTACTGGTTTGGGTGGTCAGTATTTTCATTGTATTTGGAGAGTCTCCTCGTAACACGCCTTATTTTATTAAATGCACTAAGCACTTCAAACTACGTACCTTAGTACGTAGTACCTTAGGACGTATTTTTAATCTGACTATTTGAGGAGAATGCGAGGGTCATGTTCAACCAATAACTTAAGTATAGAGCGATCAAATGAAACCATTAAATTTTAAAAAAATTGCAATCATTTCAGCTCTTTTGGCGGGAAATCTAGTTGCGATTAATTCAAATGCCCAGTCTAATTTAATTACCAGTCTAACGCCAGACAGTATGGGCCCGAATGTTTATGGAACGGTTTCTGGGACAACTGCATCATCCAGTCTTGTTATGGGTCAAAATCAATTACGAGCTAGCTCAAATTCCATAAGCTTTACCAATGGGCACACGTATACCTTAAGTTTTGGTTTAAATAACTCGGTAACTGGAGTTGCAGCTCTCTCATTATCCAGCCCTTTTTTATCTCTTGTGGGTGCGCCTAGTTTATCTTCGGGTGCAAAAAGCTACGCAATTACTAGTTCTGCTTCGGGGTCGAGAGTGCTTAGTTTTATGTTTGAAAATGGCGCTAATGGATCATTTAACTTAACTAATATCTCTCTGCTAGACGATGCCAGTGGAGGTGGAGGTGGTAGTTCTCCATCATTCAGCTCTAACAGCTCTTCTTCTTTGCGTAGCTTTGCTTCTGGGGCTGCAAGTGTTCTTGATAACTTATCTGCTAGTCCGGGCGCTATGTCTGGCGTGATTACTGCATTGAATAATCTTTCTGGCGCTGCCCAAGCCAATGCTATTGCACAAACTTTGCCAGCAATGGCTGGTGGAGCGTCGCTTGCGACCACTGGCACGATGCAAGCCTTAAATCAAATCGTGCAAGGACGTAGTAACTCTCTTAGAGGTATGAGCTCAGGTGATGAGTACATTGGTAACCGCGATGTGTGGATGAAGGGTTTTGGTAGCTGGGCTAACCAAGCTGATGTGAACGGTGTTGCTGGTTATAAAGTAAACACTGGCGGCCTAGCCATTGGTATTGACCAAGGCTTTACGCCAAAACTGAACATCGGCGCTGTGCTTGCCTTATCCAATAGTGGTGTGAGTAGTAATAGCAATACTGCCCCTAGTGGAGTCACTATTAATAGCTATCAAGTTGGCCTTTACGGTGATTACGCCATTGAAAAGAACATCATTGCCAATGCGCAGGCTGATATCGGCATCAACCAAAATAAAGAGTATCGCAACATCACCTTTATGGGAACCAATGCCAATGGTAACTACAACAGCTATAGCGGCCATTTAGGCACTGGAGTGAAGTACCTCATGCCGATTGATATGGAAAACACCTTTATCCCAAGCGTACGAGTGGACTACACCACCGTTCAATCCCAAGCCTATAGTGAATCTGGGGCAGGAGTACTCAATCTGTCGGTAGCTAAACAGACGTACAACACCTTAATCCCCAGTGCAGATATGCGCATTGACCACAGCTTAGACTCAAAGATGACTCTATCAGCCAATGCTGGAGCAGGGTATAACACTTTAAACAACCAAGTATCAGCAACTTCTGCTTATGCTGGTGGTGGTGCTACCTTTGCTACTAATGGATTACAAGTGAGCCCCTGGTTATATAACGCAGGCCTAGGTATCACAGGGCAACTTGAGAAGAACCTCCAACTGAACGTGCGCTATGACAATGTCTTCTCACCAACCGGTTACATGAACCAGATGGTCAGTGCGAAGTTGAAGATGGCACTTTAGGGTCGCAGAGGAGTATGTGTCCGCCAAGGACCATTGGATACTATAGCTCGCAGCACCATTTCTTCTATTGTTACCAAAGAAGTTACCAATTGTGCAGTTTGGAGCACATCGGATTGCGGGCCTAATTTCAGACCATTTGAAGTGGCGGGGTAGACCCCCGCCTTATTTGTAGATCGATACCCCAATTTTCAAGCTGGGCCTTACCACCCATCCGGAGGCTCTAAGACCTCAAGCTCGGCAATTTTTTTGAAAATTAATCAAACACACCAAGTTGTTCACAAATGCGCTCTGTTGCCTCTTTTGTCGTAAAGGCGTTTGGTTGTGGCGCATTTAACTGTTCACCCAAAGATTTTGCTTGGTTCAGCATCCACTGCACGTGCCTAGCGATTTGTAGTCGATAAGCAGCGGGCATGTTGATTTGAGAGATTGTTAGCCTGAGTCGGTTTGCTGATATGTGTAATACGTAAGCAAGCTCTGCAATTTCTGCATTTGTCGTGAGTTTGTTGCGTTTTTTAGTACGTTTCTGAATCATTTTTCTACCTTTTTAAGTGTTTTTTGACAGTAATTTTTTTTACCAATTTTTTGTTTTTAAATAACGGGCGGCTAACCCAATCAACTTTTGAGAACATTGTTGGGTTAGCTGTGTGCCTAGTTGTGAACAATTGGTACAAGGGTGTGGAAATATGGCCAAAGACCAAGTCCAGACCCTCGCACGCGTAAGCAATTAGAAGAAAGCTTTGTCTTCATCGATGCCTATTGTTAAGTAGTCATCATTTAGCCTTGCATCTAAAAAACGTTTAGATAGAGTGTTTAAAGCATCGCAGTAGCCTCTAATCCACGTATCCTCCTCAGGCTGAAATTTCTCTTGCCATTTATTGGAATGAATAGTGATGATAATCGTGAGATGAACCATGGAGCGAAGAGGTTCCTCTAGTTCATTTGGCTTGACGTTGACGAGTTTTCTGAGTAATTCGTAATCTAGGTATGACATTTTTATTTCCTTATTTATTTAGATTTTTTTTGGTGTCGATGGTGTCGAAATAAGGGTTGTTTCCTAAAAGTCTCTTATAAGAAAAATACTTAGAGAGCTTTTGGGAATTGGGTCTTATATCGTCACTATCGTCACCGCCAGACTTTTCGTGACTAAAAATCAAACTGCTTCCATTCTTTCTGTGCTACTTCATTGAGCGCTAGGCCGATATAAAAGCGTTTAGTGTCACCCTGGGTCTTTATTCGCTTTGTATCGACTCCACGGCTGCCTAATTGACGTGTGAATGACTTCTGAGTGGCTGGATGTGTGCCATTATTTCGGGCCCATATTTGATAAGTGCCAAATACAGACTTCTGACTTTCAGATTTGCCAGCACCAACCTCACAACAGTCTTCTAGGAACTCACCAAGCATGTCTGATTCCTCTTGGTAGACACGGCTGGCATTTTTGATGGTGTCAGGGGCCAATAGACGTTCTTGTTGCCAGCGATAGCAGCCATCAACCATCCAAGCCAAAATACCTTCCTTTTCAGCCAGAAGCTTTTCTTCTAGTTTGTGATCAGCTTTGTCATTAGGCACTTGATACTCAAATGGGATTAGTCGCATTCGGCGCCACGCACCGTTACTACTATCGGTGATGATTGGTTTGTAGTTACCCCGAAGCCAAATCTTGAACTGGGGCCAAAACTCAAAAAACTCGGCGTACATAAAGCGCGCAGTAATCTTTTCGGTTGAAACCAATGCCTTGAGCTTTTGATCATCCAGGCGTTGATTCTCTCTAGTCTCATTAGCCATCACCATTCTTGCGCCAGCTAAGCGAGCCACATCATTGGTGGCACCTGACTCCTTGAGCGCTAGCAAATCAAAGTTGGCGGTTTGAACATAGTCACCCATGATCTTCACAATGACATTGGCCATCACCGATTTACCATTTTTCCCGTGCCCATAACAGAAGTGAAGCAGCTCTTCTGATACATCGCCCGTTAAGGAGTAACCCAGTGCTTTTTGAACGTAGTCAATCACATCTTGATCGCTTACAAAGATTTCATTGAGGAACTTGAGCCAAAGAGGGCAGGTAGCCGCGGGGTTGTAATCAGCATCAACTTGCCTGCTAATTAGTAGCTTTGGATCGGCGGGTAGTAGTTGCATGTTTTTTAGGTCAAATACACCATTTCGAACACCCAGCAGCATTGGCTGACTATCTAAGTCGCTAATATTGGCAATTCCCATCCCTGGTTCGCTAGTAGCTAACTCCAGCATGGCAATGATCCGGCCGTTGCTGCGAATCGCTTTTGCATGTGACTGCCATGCTTTTGATTGTGGGCCATTGGGGTCTAACTTAAAGAGCTCGCCAGCCTTATCCATTATTTGCTCTGCAACTAATTTGGCAGCGCCAATCTGTTCATCTTTTTGGCACCATTCCCATCGCATACCTGTAAAACGCAGCCATTTGCGATTAGAGTGACAGAATAAAAACTCACCTTCAAACATAGACCTAAAGTAGCGAGCGTTATCTAGGTCACCCATAATGTGACTAGCGCTTTCGGTAATTTGCTGGCGCACAAGATATAACAGCCATCTAAACGTTTTATTGAGGCGATTAGGGTTGAGCTTAGTGCTTTTCCACAGGGCATCCACTTCATTGGGGTCGTACATTTCTGGAATGCGCTGACTGTACTCATGAAAAAGCTCCAGACCTTCGTCACTGCCACCAGTTTGGTGGTGTAGGGCAAAGCAGACATCGCGCCAATTGTCTCGATCTTCAAAATCCTTTAGCCTTGGCAGAATTTCAGACCTAATGCGCTCTACATTCCACCCGGCCACAGGAAGATTGTGGTCAAAAGGAATCTCTTGGTTTATGAAGGTGTTAGCGTTATCAGAGCCATTGAGCAATTCACGCCACTTATGCAGCTCGGAAAAGTCTTGAGTTTCGCTAATGGTGTAACTAGCATCATCAATGGTATCCCCCGTAACCATGACAAAAGTTCCACCGCAAAGGATGTCAATGCCTGAGTCATCGGTAAATTTACCCCGTTTAGTGCCAAGATCCCAGCCATGTTTTTTGATGAATATGTGTAAGCCAGTCTGGCTAACTGACTTTTCAACAAAGCCGTGAAGGCTAGCAAGAATATCCTTGGCAAAGGGCTTTAAAGAGTCGCCAATGAACGCCTTATCTAGGTCAACGCACATATAGTCGGTATCGTTTAAAACGAAGCCTACGCCATGAAAACGTCGCTCAGAAGGGGTTAGTGCCAACTCCTTTTGTAGTAGCGCCTTGACCGTTTCAAAGGGCGAGCGATTTGAGGGCTTACTCCATGCTAAGTCATGAACTTGGCCAAAATGAGTACCTACTGGCACCTTATCATATTTGCCATCATTTCTTGGGACCAACTTCACCAGAACCCAGTTGTTAATTGCTCGAAGCTCTTGTGGCATCAGATCTAAGTTCATACAGCCTCCTCTACCAAGGTTTGGTTGTAAAAACTTTCAATCCAAGCATCCACATCAGATTCTTTCCAGACGCTGATAGCGGGTGAAATCTTAATTGGCTTTGGAAATTGCCCTTTGGATATCTTGATCCAGAGGGTACTTTTAGCGAGGGTTGTTTTATTTGCTACGTCGCCAATGCGCAGTAGTTTGATACTTGATTCCATCTATGTTTACTCCTGTTTGGTTGAACATAGATGGAGTTTCGAGCTCAGAGCTTCGCTATCTCTGTCATTACTTAAGTGATAATTATTTCTTCAATGTTGTTGGTATAACACCACTAAATTTCTTGAAGGCTGCCCTAACTGTCGGGTCACTCCATGTAGATCTAGTTTTTAAATCCCTATCTTCATTTTGAATTTTTTTTGACTTCTGCTTTTCTTGTTTTGTTAATCTAGGCTTTGGAATAAAAGGTGGGAACGGGTGGAGTTTTAGTAAAAATCTTTTGTAAGCTGGGTAGTCATTTGGGCACGCAGCAGTCTCTAGTGTCTTCGCAAAGGCCACATAGCAGTGCTTGAGACAGTCATTATTACTTTTGTATGTTTTTTCTTTCCCCTTTTGTTTGTTATTGTTTTTTTGAACTCGACTTATTTGGCTATCTGAAAAATAGTCTCGAAAAAATTTTAACTCTTTAGCGTAAAACTTTTCCATTTGGCTATCTAGCTCTTGAACCAAAAGAAGGCTGGCTAACTGCTTTGCCAATTCGGGTTTACTTTTTTTTAGGAGAAGTACTTCAAGCTCGAGCATTCTTTTTTCCACATACTCGTCCTGCTGCAAGAGTTGAAGAGGACCATCTTCATCTGTGAGGATCTTTATAGGCTCCTTCCTGGTATTCAGGAGTTCTTTTAACTGATCATTCAGAGGTTTAGCTTTTTTCATTTTAGGCCGCCTTCAATTCAAGAACATTTTGGTTAACTGTATTGCAATACGTTTCCCAATCATTTAATAACAAACGACGTTTCTCAAGCAAATCTTTTCTTCTATATGCCCGTTCTACAGTATTAGCTATGGTATGAGCTAACGCCATTTCAGCTACCTCAGAAGGGTGATCGGTTTCCTCGGATACCCAATCTCTGAAAGACGACCGAAAGCCGTGAACTGTAGCTTCTAGATCAAATTTCCTAAGTGCCATAGGCATTGCCATATTGCTAAGCTCCTTTCCGTTGCGTGAGAATAAGTATTGGCTGTCTTCATCTTTGACCTTCGCGATTGCCAGTATTTCCAGAGACCTTTGGCAAAGTGGTACGCGATGTTCCTTCTTGGCCTTCATTCGATTTCCTGGAATGATCCAAATATCTTCGTGAATTTCACTTCTTAATCCACCAATGACTTCGCCCGTTCTTGAGGCATTTAAGATTGTGAACTCCAGAGCTAAGGCGCCCATTGTGTCCATCTTTCGTAGCTCTGCTATTAAGTCTGGCACTTGGCGATAGGGAAGGGCTTTGTGATGTTCAACGGTTTTGATCTTATTAGGAGCTGGCAGGATGGTTTGTAAAAAGCCTCTCCAAAGGGCTGGGTTTATTCCAGAGCGTAACTTCCTTGTTGTGGCTGAGGCGAGGATCCATTCGAGTCGGCCGCGCAGTCTTGAAGCTGTTTCTGTTTTGGTGGTCCAAATCGGCGTTAGGATTTCGAGTATGTCTTCCATGGATATTTCATCAAGATGTTTATCACCAATGACGGGGTAGGCAAACTCTTCTAGCGTGTATTCCCATTGGTCCCCATGCTTCTGATTTGTCCATTCAGCTCGCTTGGTCTGGATGCAGGCATGTGCGAACTCTTTGAAGCGTATCTTTTCAGTTTTTGGAGTCTGTGTGAGTACCTTAGAGGCATTTTTAGTTGCTACTGGGTTTGTGCCTGTATTAAGCTCATCCCGGGCTTGGTGGGCCTTAATGCGGGCCTCAGCTATAGTTAAGGCAGGAAAGGATCCCAGGCTGATGTTATGTTGCTTGCCTTGGTGGGTGTAGCGAAAGATCCAATACTTATTGAGGCTGGGTTTTACCCAGATGTGCAGACCTTTTACCAATGCGTCGGTATAGCGGCCAGGTTGTTTTAGATTTTTGACTGTTTGAAAGTCGAGCTTGATTGTCATTTAATACTCCATTAGTTACCAAAGTTTGTTACCAAGATTCGCCTCTGTAATGAGGTAAACCGCTTTAGATTCCAATGTATGACTTCAAGCCTTTTTAGGGCGCTCATCACTTAAGTGATGAATATTTCTTTATTTAAAACAATGTGATACGTTGTCTATTGCCATCCAATATAGTCCGATAGGGTTCAAAGCCATACACAGTAAGGCTAAGCCTCCCTCTCCGCCAAAACTAGTCAATGTTTTTCATCAAGAGTTTATTGGCTGCTGAAGCGTAATCATTCATTGTCTTCACAAGCTTAGCAGTTGGACGAACATACTTGATTCGTTTATCAGATTCATCTAAATAGTGCTCAATCCAGCCGTCATTGACAAACCTGAGATAGTGTCCACGAACAGCTGTATAGGAGTGGGGGACTGAGGCAAAGAGTTCTTTGATTGAGATATTATTTTTAGCGTAGTTATTAATCGCCAAGACAAGAATTAAATCATAGGCAATCAAAGAATTTTCTATTGGGAGGTGATCTTTGGTCCAAGCGCGTAAGGCAAAAATACTGCCAATCATTAACTCATGAGTTTTACTAAACATCAGTCCAATTTATCAGCTATGCAGCTCAATAGATAGCTAAACAGACATCTTAAAAAGATATATTTATATTATTTGAGATCATCAGAATTACTTCTAGAATAGAATGAATTGATTCTCGATCACCCATGTTCCCTATGAAAACCACTGCCTATCTACCTCTCATTCTTGTTTTTGCTTTATTTTCCTGTGGAACTCCAGACAGTGAGTTTGGGGTATACAAACAATCAGATGGTGCGATTGGGGTCCATGCACCAAAAGGCGCCAAAGAGAATGAGGTTCAAGAAATGGCTCTTGCAGAATGTAAGAAGCTAGGAAAGCAGAATGCTGTGGCTGCTGAAAGTAGGAAAACGGTCAATGACCGTTTTCCGATGACTTATATCTACTTATGCCGATAAGTTCAGATGAAGCTCTAATTGCTTTAACTAGCTTAGCAACCATTTCTTAATCGACTTATTGACGCACATGGCATCTAAAGCAAGTCCAAAGAACTCAGAGCCATTGGTAACCATGCTCTCAATTGCTTCTACTTTTCCAGATTTAATGCCACGTAAGTACGTTGCTGCACGATAGCGTAAGAAGTGCTCTGTTTGGCCTTCTTCATTTTCGGTAGTGCACAACTCCAGGCTTCCATAGCGTGTTTCTGGATTGATATTCAGAATCGCTAAGCCTAGTGCGCCAATCAATTTATCTGGAACTGGAATAGGCACATAGGAGTAGAGGGAGATCAGCATTTCTTGTTCGTCTACTTCAATGATGTGGTCAATATCGAGAACGTCTTGTTCTGTTAATTCTGTCTCACCAGAATCGCCACCACCAAAAGTAGATTCAAACTGCAACATTGCAGTGTTGCTGCCTTTAGAAATCTCGATCATGTCAGGGTAACCTAGCAAACCTTTCCACCAGTACATCAATGTGAATGTGCAGGGCTTTACTTCTACTAGACCTTTACTGGTAGATTTGGCAAAGTAAAGACCATAAAACTCATCGTCTTTCTCAAGACCATATTGATCTACTTTTGAGGATTTGGCTGCTACTTTCTTGACCGCTTTTTTAGCTACCTTCTTTGCTGCTGGTTTTTTAGCAACAGACTTCTTGGCCGCCACTTTTTTTACTACCTTTTTAGCAGTTTTCTGAGTTGCTGGCTTCTTAGTCGCCACCTTCTTAACAACCTTCTTTGCAGGGGCTTTTTTTACCGCCTTAGTAGCTACTTTCTTTTTTGCTGGAGATTTCTTTGTAGCCATGATTTATTACCCTTCTTTTGCTGTTAATGTGCTTCCGTACTGATAGATATTACTGCAAGTTCCTGATAGTTTTAATAAAGGCTATATGGGGTTTGTCCTGCTCATGACAAGTAGCGCTTACCATCCCTATGGGCTCGATATAGAATGAATCTGCAATGACTAAAACTCTCAAAATCATACTGATCACCTTTGCGGCTATCTTAACCCTGGGAGGACAGGGGGCTTGGTATGCCACATCATCTATCAACCCAACGCAATTAACTCAATTACTAAGCTCCACAGTGAAAGATGCCACAGGGCGAGATCTCCAAATTGCAGGACCAGTGCGCCTTAGCATCTTCCCTTCTATTGGAGTTAAGGCAGAGCAAGTTACTTTAAGTAACGCATCATGGGCAAATCAACCCCAGATGCTGGCTTTCAAGCATATTGAGCTCGATGTGAAGTTGTTGCCTCTTTTTTTAGGGCGTGTAGAAATTAGTAGCGTGAATCTTGTTGGACTTGATGCTGATTTGCAGACCAATTCAACAGGACAAAACAATTGGGATTTATCGGCACCAGTCACCGCTGACAATTCAAAAAGCACTTCTAGCACCTCTCCCCAAGCATCATCTGATGACAGTGCTTTTGTGTCCATCCAAGCTATTCGGGTTTCGGATGCACGTATTCGCTATCAGAATGGCAATAATCCAGTCAGGTTGATGGAGATACCAAAGCTTTCTCTGATGGCTGCTGGCAGCAAGACTGCCGTCTTGCTTGATCTTCAATACGCCAATTACAAGCTAGGCCTTAAAGGCAATATGGGCTCGCTGCGCCAGGCTATCCTTGATTGGGATCAAGCGCCCGTAAAGACAAACCTAGATTTGACGTTGACCCTCAATGGAAAGTCCTTGGACATCAAGGGAAAGATAGACAAAGAACCCAAAGTATTGCCGCAATTCGATATCAAGCTCGAGTCTAAATTATTTGATTTGGCTCCACTAGCTGCTGCATCCCTCGCATCCTCAGCCGGGAAATCGACAGTAGCGGTGAAGTCTTCCGACAGTCAAAGTAAATATTTCTTTAGCGATCATCCATTGCCGTTTAATTTGTTACCAAACGCCAATGGAGGTATTGCTCTTAATATTGATGAACTCAATCTACCAAATCAGACGCCCCTGAAGAATGTTAGTGGCACCATTGCATTTAAAGAGGACAAGATTGATATTAATGATCTGAAATTTGAGTTAGGAAAAGGGCAGGCCCAAGCGCAAATTTCTCTTGCACAGATAAGCAGTAATGTTCCTGCGGTATCAATGAAAGTATTTGCTAAGGGCTTTACTCTAGAGCAATTGCTCGTTAGCACTAATTCAAGCGCCAAGATGAGTGGGGGAGACGCGCAAATTGCCTTGAATTTATCAGGCAGAGGAAAAAGTTTGCATCAGATTGTCGGAGCTGCAAATGGCGCAGCACAAATGACGGTAGGTAGCGCTCGCATCGACTCCGACCTGCTGAATGCTGCAGGCGATTTAGCTGTCACCATCATGGATACCTTAAATCCGATGCGTAAACAAAGTAATCAAACGATCTTAGAGTGTGCAGTTGCCTATTTACCTGTGAGTAATGGCATGGTTAATATCAAGGATTCAATTGGAGTGGAGACTGATAGGCTAGACATTGCTTTATCAGGAACCCTCAATCTGAATACCGAAGTGATTAATCTAAAGATTGATCCTCGCCAGAGATCTGGTATCACCACGGGCGTTAACTTAGGCAGCTTAGTTCAGCTCGAGGGAACCTTACAGGATCCAAAGACTGGGATTAATAAGGAGGGCGTTGTCAATAGCGCTGTCTCAATTGGTTTAGGACTTTTGACTGGCGGAATCAGTGTTGCTGCTGAGAATGCAAGATCCATGAGCACCAAGAGGCAGCCCTGCAAAACAGCCATGCACTCTTGGGCAGATATCTATCCGGGATCTAATTAACTGAGTCTTTAGAAGACCAAGCCACTGACAAAGAGGCTGAATAAAGAAATAAAGATGCTCGCAAAGAGCGCAGTCCAAAAGCTGGAAATCGTAAATCCACTAACGACTGATGACACTAGCATCAAGACTAATGCATTGATGACCAACAAAAATAAGCCCATCGTAATTACCGTTAAAGGTAAGGTAAATAGAATAAGTAATGGCTTAACGATGGCATTGGCAAATCCTAAGAGCAGGGCCGCAATGATGAGTGACCCTCCATCAGCAAAGCGTAAGCCACTAAATATATAGCTAGCTACCCAGAGTGATAAGGAGGTGAGCCCCCATTGAACTACAAATAGCGTTAAGTTACCCATGATTTTCTGCCTTTTCTTCCGATGAGAAGTGATTAGAGAATGGTTCTTATAGGATGATCTTATCAGTCATCTAGTAGTGTGGGGGGATTTCATCTTTAGAGCTTCCACTACCGCCACCAGAGCTACTAGCCTGCTCTTTAATGGCTTTTAGCTCGCGGTACAGAAATTCAATTTGTTGCTGTTGCTTGTAGACAGTCTCATTGAGTTTTTCAATCAGATCTTCAGTAAAGCTTAATTTGATTTCTAAGTTAGTAATACGATCATCACTCATTTAACTTAACCTTTTTATTCTGAGACGAGCTCAAAACGCCCATCTTCCATTTCTACTTTTGGCCTGATCCAAAAATCATGTGATTGCATTGATTCATAAACATAGGCTGGCTCAAGAGAAGCTTCGATATTCGCAAGCAAGAGGACTTTATAAAATCCCCCAGTCTTTAGATGCTTTAGTCTGCTACCGGGCTTAAAGAGGCCTTCATCAGGGGCAGCCATTTTGGGCTTAGTCATGTCAACAATGTACTTTCTCAGTATGATCTTGAGATGGCAAATCCCATCCCGTACTCCATTCTAGATATATCTCCCATCCCTGCGGGTTTTACTGCGGCCGATGCCTTGCGTCATTCTTTGGATGTTGCTCAGCATGCTGAAAAATGGGGCTATACCCGTTATTGGGTGGCAGAACATCACAATATGACAGGCAATGCGAGCTCTGCAACGGCTGTATTGATAGGTTATCTGGCGGCAGGAACAACGCATATTCGTGTAGGGTCTGGCGGGGTGATGCTACCTAACCATGCCCCTTTAGTCATCGCTGAGCAGTTTGGCACTTTAGAGTCTCTCTATCCTGGAAGAATTGACTTAGGTCTAGGTAGGGCACCTGGTACTGACCAAATGACGGCAAGAGCCTTGCGCCGAGATCTGCTTGGTAGTGATGATCGGTTTCCACAAGATGTTCGCGAGCTACAACATTATTTTGGTCCGATTCAGGAGGGTCAGTCTGTTAAGGCTATTCCTGGTGCTAATACTGAGGTGCCCATTTGGATTCTGGGCTCTAGTCTTTATGGCGCTCAGCTTGCTGCACATTTTGGCTTGCCTTATGCATTTGCCTCACACTTTGCTCCTGATCAATTATTGGAGGCAATGAAGATGTATCGTGAGCTCTTCAAACCCTCGGATAAATTAGATAAACCCTATTGCGCTTTTGTGATGAATGTCGTGGCTGCCGACACAGATGAAGAGGCTGCTTATCTATTTACAACTCTGCAGCAAAATGTGGTTCGCATGAGGCGTAATACCCGCGGTCAATTGCCGCCACCAATAGCCAATCTCGATGAATTTTGTGAGCCCCATGAACAGGCAGCTGCAGCGCATACCTTGCAAGTCTCTGTAGTGGGCTCACTAGAAACCGTTAAAAATGGAATGCGTCATTGGCTAGAGGCTACTAGAGCAAATGAAATTATTATCACTGGTCAAATCTTTGATCATCAAGCACGCTTACGATCATTTGAAATTGCAGCACAGGCTGCCCAGTCGCTAGAGATCTAAAGAGTTGTAGTCAGCAGAAATCAAGACGCCTTCTTTTACGGCCCGAGCGGCAAACTTTAATACCTCATTGTCTTTGCTAATCAAAGTGCAGGGCTTTGCCGTAAAGGCTAAGTCCAAAAAGATCTGATCATCACTGTCCTGGCAGCGCCAGGGGGAGTGCAAGAGGCTTTGATCATCCAAAAGGCGTGATAAAGATTTCCATTGCAGCAAGATCTTTTCTTGTTCTGCTGTCCCCAAAGAAAATAGAGGTCTAGAGATCACGTCTGCAAACTCTTCTAAGGTTTTTAGGCTAGCAAGCGCATCGATTTTATGCTCAAGCAGGGCTTGTTTTAAATGAAGTGCTCTAAAGTCATTAAAGACAAATAGATCTAGTAGAACATTGGTATCAAAGACAATGGATTTCATCTACAAGAAATGACTTAGTCTTGATTGCTACGCCAAATTTCAGGTGTGATCGTTACTTGGCCCTGATCAGAGGAGACATAAACTTCACCATCCTGAATGTTTACGTGAATGACCATGCTGCGCTCAACTAATTTATTGAGTTCATTAGCTTGGGAATCTGGAATAGAGATAACTTGGAGATTGCGAGCGCGTGTGAGTTTATTGGCAATGCCATCCCACCAAATTTTGCTAGTGTGTCCGCCATAGCAATACACAATGACCTGATCAGATCTACCGCAGGCTTTCAGAATGCGCCGTTCATCTGGCTGACCAATCTCAATCCACAGCTTAATGGCATCCGTGAGATCTTTAATCCATAGATCAGGTTCATCGGTATCACTTAAGCCCTTAGTAAAGGCTAAATCTTCATGGGCTTGCAAAGCAAAGGCAATGATTCTGACCATCATCCGCTCATCAGTCTCAGAGGGGTGCCTAGCGATGGTGAGGGAGTGACTGCCGTAATAGTGGCGGTCAGAGTCTGCGACGTGAAGGTCGGCTTTGTGGATGGTTGCGCGTAGAGCCATGCCGCATTATCGCCTGTATGGCTAGTTAGCAGAGGTCGTCTGGCCTTTAGCCAGTATCATTTGTCCCTAGAGACTGAATATAGCAAGCCAAGAGCCCCATGATCCGTGTTACTGAACTACGTCTGCCTGTCGACCATGCTCCAGAAGCTGTGGAAGCGGCGATTCTCAAACGCCTCAATTTACCTGCTAAGGACTTAATCAGTTTTGAGGTCTTTAAGCGCAGCTACGATGCCAGAAAGAATGTGGCTCTTTCCTTTATCTACACAGTAGATCTTTCGGTTAAAAATGAAGAAGCCATTTTGAAGCAGTTTGATGGCGATACTCATATCAGACCATCACCCGATACTAGTTATCACTTTAAAGCTAAGGCGCCTGAGTCCATTGCCGCAGGCAAATCATTGCGTCCGGTAGTCATTGGCTTTGGTCCCTGTGGAATATTTGCTGCACTCGTTTTGGCGCAAATGGGATTTAAGCCGATTGTGCTCGAGCGCGGAAAGAAGGTCAGAGAGCGCACGCAGGATACCTGGGGTTTATGGCGCAAGAATGTACTTAACCCAGAATCCAATGTGCAATTTGGAGAGGGTGGTGCCGGTACTTTTTCAGATGGCAAGTTATGGAGCCAGATTAAAGATCCGAAGTTTTATGGTCGTAAAGTGATTAATGAATTTGTGAAGGCAGGTGCTCCAGCAGAAATTCTATATGTTGCTAAGCCTCATATTGGTACCTTCCGCTTAGTAGGCGTAGTAGAGAAAATGCGTCAAGAGATTATTGAGCTTGGTGGTGAGATTCGTTTTTCCCAAAAAGTGATTGGTTTTGACATTCAGAACGAGCACATTACTGGTGTCAAAATTGAAGGCCACGATGATCTACCGGCAAGTCATGTGGTGCTGGCCCTTGGCCACAGTGCACGCGATACTTTTCAGGCTTTGCATGAGGCCGGTGTCTTTATGGAAGCTAAGCCATTCTCAGTGGGTTTCCGTATTGAGCATCCGCAGTCACTGATTGATAAAGCGCGCTTAGGCCCGCATGCAGGTAATGAGTTGATTGGCGCTGCTGATTACAAGTTAGTACATCACGCTAAGAATGGTCGCTCGGTCTATAGCTTCTGTATGTGCCCTGGTGGCACAGTCGTAGCGGCAAGCTCAGAGCCTAACCGCGTAGTGACCAATGGCATGAGTCAATACTCGCGCAATGAACGTAATGCTAATGCCGGTATTGTGGTGGGCATTACCCCAGATGATTATCCTGGCGGGCCACTAGCCGGAATTGAGTTCCAACGTGCGCTTGAATCTAAAGCCTTTGAATTGGGCGGTGGAACCTATGAGGCTCCAGGTCAGTTAGTAGGTGATTTTCTGGAAGGCAAAGCCTCAACCGAGTTTGGTAGCGTCTTACCTTCCTATAAGCCTGGTGTGCATTTAACGGATTTAGCTCAAAGCTTGCCTGCTTATGCCATTGAGGCCATTCGTGAAGCCTTGCCTGTATTTGAAAAGCAAATCAAAGGCTTTTCGATGAAAGATGCTGTCTTAACGGGCGTAGAGACCAGAACTTCTTCACCTTTGCGCATTCCACGTGGTCCAAATTTTCAAAGCCTCAATATCAAAGGCCTCTATCCAGCAGGTGAGGGCGCTGGTTATGCCGGCGGCATCTTGTCTGCTGGCGTCGATGGGATCAAGGTAGCAGAAGCACTCGCACTAGATTATTTATCAAAGTAAATCATCCTCTCACTAGGGACCATTTTTAGGTAATTTCAGAAATATCACCTCTTTTACGGAAGAGACGATAATGTCGCCATGGCTTTAATCGTACTTACTGATGCAAAACTGGCTTTCGGTCACGTAGATCTCCTCGCAAATACTGCTTTTTCACTCGAATCGGGTGAGCGCGTCGGCTTAATTGGACGCAATGGCACTGGCAAATCTTCCTTATTGAAGATCTTGGCTGGCATTGAAAAAATGGATGATGGACTTTTGCAATATCAGCAAGGTTTAAGAATTGCTTACGTTCCTCAAGAGCCCATTTTTGATTCAAATGAGACAGTATTTGACGCAGTCTCCAAGGGTGTAGCCCAGGCCAAAGCCTTGCGCGAGGAATATGAGGCACTTAGCGTAGGCGACTGGGATGATGCATCTCACCATCGCTTAGATGAGGTGCAATCTCAATTGGAGGCACTCAGTGGCTGGAATTGGGAGCAGCGCGTTCATGAAACTCTCGATCGATTGCATTTAGAAGCAGATCTGAAGATCAGTACGCTATCCGGTGGAACTAAAAAACGCGTGGCACTTGCGCGCGCTTTAGTGGAAATGCCTGATGTCTTAATTCTAGATGAGCCAACCAATCATTTAGATTTAGATTCGATCGCCTGGTTGGAGGAATTATTAAAAGAATATCAAGGCTCAGTGATTCTAGTCACCCATGATCGTGCTTTCTTAGATAACGTCTGCACACAAATTGTGGAACTTGATCGTGGAATTCTACGAAGCTACCCAGGTAACTTTACCCAATACGAAGTTCTCAAAGAACAAGAACTCAATGCGGAGTCATTGGCTAACGCCAGAGCAGATAAATTATTGGCTCAGGAAGAGGTTTGGATTCGTAAGGGGGTTGAGGCTCGCCGGACGCGAAGCGTAGCCCGTATTGCCCGTCTTGAAAAGTTACGCACTAGCCGAACTGAGCGCAGAGATGCGATGGGTCAAGTTAAATTAGCCGTTTCAGCAGGTGATCGTAGTGGGAAGATTGTTGCCGATCTGCAGGAGGTGAGTAAATCTTACGATAGACCGATTGTGCAAGACTTTACGGCAACGATTTTGCGCGGCGATAAAGTAGGCTTACTCGGACCTAACGGTGCAGGCAAAACAACCTTGCTCAAATTGATTCTAGGGACAATTGCGCCAGACTCTGGAAGCGCTACGATGGGCACTCGCATTGAGGTAGCTTATTTTGATCAAATGCGTGAAGGCCTTGACCTCAATGCTTCACTTGAAGATTACATTAGCCCAGGTAGCGAGTGGATCGAAATTAATGGCAATAAGAAACACGTCAAGAGTTATTTAAGTGATTTCTTATTCGCACCAGAGCGCACTAATTCTCCGGTAAGCACCTTATCAGGTGGCGAGCGTAATCGCTTATTGCTCGCTCGCTTATTCGCTAGACCAGCTAATGTGCTGGTTTTAGATGAGCCCACCAATGACTTAGATATCGATACCTTAGATTTACTTGAGCAATTACTACAAGATTACAAAGGCACTGTATTTTTAGTTAGTCATGATCGTTATTTCTTGGATAACGTAGTGACCAGCATCATCGCTCATGAGGGGGACGGTTTTTGGCGCGAGTATGAAGGTGGCTACGAGGATTGGAAAATCCAAAAGGCCCGTTCAGATCAAATCCGCGCCAATAATGCAAAGCCCAAACCCGAAGCCAAGCAAGAGCCTAAAGTAGAAGTAAAGCCAGTAGTAAAGAGTGGGGTACAAAAACTCAATGGCAAAGAGCGTCAAGAGTTAGAAGCCTTGCCTTTACAAATCGAAGAGCTAGAGATAGAGCAGGCCGATATCGGTATTGCGATGAGTAATCCAGATCTATATAAGAATGAGCCTGAGTTAGCTACTAGTATGCAAGCGCGCTTAACCGAGATTACCAGCCAGCTAGATCAAAAGCTACAACGCTGGGAGCTGCTCCTCAGTCGTTCTGAGTCTTGAACTCTCTTATTTAAGCTCGAGGCGTGCGCGCAGCTGCGCGATTTCATCCAAGAGATCGAGGGCTAGGGCAACGCCCGGCACATTTAATTCCAGATCGTGCGTAAGGTGCGCTGCAGTCTTGGCTCTTTTGAGAGAGTCTCCACTAAAGCGCCAATCTTCGGGGGATGAGCCTACGGGACTCAGGACACCCTCTGATACCCAAGACATAATCAATTCTTGAGGAGTGCGAGAGGCATGTGAGAGCTCCACAATACTCATATGCACTTCGTTTTCTACAACGCTTGCTTCAATCCAAGTGGTATTGATCTTCGTCATGGTGATCATCCCTTCAAGTGAGATCTAGGGTTGAAATCAAAAGCCTTCTCGAATTGTTGATAGGCTTCTTTCTGAGTATCTGTTTGGGCTGGCGGTAGTGCAATGGTTGGAACTACATATAAGTCACCCGGCTCTGCACTTGGGATGCCTTTACCTTTGAGGCGCATCTTGCGACCTGCAACCGTGCCTGCCGGAATTTTTAACTCCAAAGTAGAGCCTGCTGGTGTTGGCACATTGACTGTAGTGCCCAAGGTCGCCTCCCATGGTGCTAATGGAATATCGATGAATACATCCTTGCCATCAATCCGATAGATTGGATTTGAATGGAAATCAATTTCTAGATAGAGATCACCGGCCGGCCCTTCGCCAATACCAGGACCACCTTGCCCTGAGAGACGAAGATTTTGACCAGCCTTAATTCCTTTTGGAATACTGACATCTAATTTGCGCTCTTGAGTGCTGACATGACCGCTGGGATCTTGCGTTGGCATATGTAATGAAATCGTACGTTTAGCGCCGTTGTAGGCATCAGCAAGATCAATTAAAACTTTGGCGTGATGATCTTGCCCTTTGAAGTTCATCCCTTGGCGTGATTGACTGCTACGACCACCTTGACGGTGCTTGCCTCTACCAAAGAGAGATTCAAAGAACTCACTTTGATCTCCTTCAAAGCCACCGCCATAACCTGGGCTGCCACCATTAAACCCATTATCAGAGTATTCAAAGCCTTCATTCCAATTGGGGGGAGGGGTGAAGTCTTGACCATTTTTCCAATTGGCACCGAAGCGATCATAAGCTGCACGCTTCTCGGTATCTTTTAAAACGGCATAGGCCTCACCAATTTCTTTGAATTGCTCTTCAGCCCCAGCTTCTTTATTGACATCTGGGTGATATTTGCGGGCAAGCTTGCGGTAGGCAGTTTTAATTTCAGCCTCGGTAGCAGAGCGCGCTACCCCAAGCGTTTCGTAGTAATCCCTAAATTTCATAAGCCTGTATCAATCCTCACGTATTTGTTCTTACTGAGCTAATGATTAATTCTACAGGCGTATTAGCTCATCACCCCGATTTGCCAGGGTACAAACTCATAATCACCTAGTCCCAGAAGCTCGCTTTTGGAGGCCTCTCCAGAAGCAGTTTTTAGGAAAAGCTCAAATATGCGTTGCCCCATTTCTTGAACAGAAACAGTTCCATCCAAAATTTCCCCGCAATTAATGTCCATATCCTCAGTAAGTCGCTGATACATGGGGGTATTGGTAGCCAGCTTGATGCAAGGCGCAGGTTTGGAGCCAAACATCGAACCTCTGCCGGTAGTAAAGGCAATTAAATTCGCACCACCAGCTATTTGTCCGGTAGCGGATACAGGATCAAATCCAGGGGTGTCCATAAAGACAAAGCCTTTAGTCGTCACCGGTTCAGCGTACTTATACACTTCCATTAATGGACCGGTGCCACCCTTCATGGAAGAGCCTAAAGATTTTTCAAAGATATTGGCCAGTCCACCAATTTGATTTCCTGGACTCACTTGACCATTAATCTGTACGTCTCTACCAACAGAGTATTCGTCTTTCCACCAACGAATACGTTTAATCAGTTTTTCACCAATGGCTTGACTTGCAGCGCGGCGGGTGAGGGTGTGTTCTACGCCATAAATCTCCGGCGTCTCTGACAAAATACCAGTGCCACCATGGCGAGACAAAATATCGATTGCTGCACCTAGCGCAGGATTGGCAGTAATAGACGAAAAGCCATCAGATCCACCACATTGCAAGCCAACACATAAATGGCTAGCTGAAACCGTTTCACGTTTCGCTTTATTTGCCTCAGGAAGTAAGGCCTTGACTGCCTCAATTCCGGCTTCAATCGTTTTGCGTGTACCACCAGTCTCTTGCATGATGAAGGTGTGGAGGTTGGTGCCTGCAGTAAGGTCTTCTTGCTCCATCAAACCTTTTAATTGATTGCGCTCACAGCCAAGACCCACAATCAGTGCGGCTGCAAGATTGGGATGGCGAGCATAACCTGCCATCGTACGGCGGAGTAATTGCATTGGTTCACCGCTCATTTCCATGCCACAGCCAATGTCATGGCTAAATGCCACCACACCATCCACATTAGGAAAATCCTTCAATCTTTCTGGTGTAAACCAGTCAGCAATTTTATTGACTACGGTTGCAGAGCAATTCACGGTAGATAAAATCCCGATGAAATTACGTGTACCTACTTTTCCGTTGGGTCTCACATAGCCCTGAAATGTTGCGCGCTCAGATTCTGGCAACATTTGAGTAGGCTTAAATTCACTAGCGTAGGCATAGTCGCGATCAAATTCACGAAACTCTGTGTTGTGGCTGTGAACCATGGTGCCTGCTTCGATATCCGTATTGGCAAAGCCTACAGTCACGTTGTACTTCAGAATCGGATCACCCTTTAGAATCTTTTTTGTCGCAATTTTGTAGCCCGCAGGCACCTGACTGCGACTGGTAAAGCCCTCGCTAGGTACTTCTGTGCCAATTCCAACATCAATACGCGCTACGACAATATTATCGTTAGGGTGGAGGCGAATGATGGGGCCGATGAGGCGTTTTTCAGAAATTTCAATCATGGGTATCTTTCGGTGAGATGATTTAATTATTCAGCAGTAGCGCCAGATTTCTTAACAATCGGGCCCCACTTGGCAACTTCTGACTTAATGTATTCGTTTAAATGATTAATCAATTTGATGGGTTGGTTGGGGTAACTCTGCGCCTGTGCGTTAGCGCTGAGGCCTATGCTAATGAGCGACAATGCTAAAAAGATTTTTCTCATGTAATGTTCTCCGTATCCTTGATATTTATTCCACTAAAATCTGGCTTCAAATACTTTGTAAAAAATGAAAATTAATCAGGTAAGAATCTTTCCTCTATCTATACCACTAATTGAGCCAATCAAAATGGCCAAAGAGGTGATTGTGGATGCTAAAACGGTGTTGCTTTGCCTTACTGACGATGAGGGTCGCCAAGGCTGGGGGGAAGCATCTGTTGCACCCCTCATGACTGGTGAAACCCTCGATAGCCTATTAGCAAGCGTGAAGTATTTAGTAGAGCACGCGCGGGCCATCGAGTGGGATGATCCTACTCTTTTTTCCAAGGCTTGTGATGCCATTTTGTATGGCAATCCATCAGCAAAATCCTGCCTTGAGATGGCATTACTTGATTTGTACACACAGCAGCATTCTATTTCTTTATGGAAATATCTTCGCTCCTTAAATGCCGGGATTGATTTAGAGGAGTTGACTGAAATTCCTTTGCTACGAATGATTGGTGGAACCCCTGAAAAAGAAATAGAAGATGCCAAATCATTTCGTGAGGCAGGATTTAGGCATTGGAAAATTAAGATTGGCTCATTGTCATTAGAGGAGGATTTGTATCGCGTCCAGTTGCTTTCAGATTTATTGGAAGGAGACGTTATCTCTGTCGACGCTAACGGCGCTATGTCTTTAGATGATGCACTAAGTTTTTGTGCTTCTGCGCAGGCGAGTAAATTATCGTTTGCAGAGCAGTTGATTAGTGCCGGCTCATCCTTGTCTGATTTTGCCATGCTCAAGCAACGCTCGCCAATTGCTATTGGCTTAGATGAGTCTATCCATGGCTCTGGTGAGATTGAGGAGTTTATGGGAGCCGATGCCTTGAATGGAGCCAGTCTCAAGCTGATTAAGACCGGCGGAGTAATGGAGGCCTGGAACTGTGCACAAATTCTACGAAGAAATAATCTCAAACTTAATCTAGCATGCAAGGTTGCAGAAACATCTCTATCTGGAGCTGCCACCGCTTCTATTGGCTTTGCTATTGGTAATGTGCCCTGGGGATTTAGCATGTCAAATCAATATCTGCGTTTTGATATCTGTGATCAGCCATTAATAGCAAAGCACGGCCACTTGGATCTTGTGCAGCTTAATTCTACTGGGGTTGGGATTACCCCCAATATAGATCGCGTTATAGATGCCATAGCTCAAGATTACTCAATTATTCAATATTAAGAACGTCGAAAGCAGCTTTCAATCTGCGGGAGTATGAGTCAGAAACCGTTTTGATTTCTTCTGGCGTCCATTTTCTAAAACCCTCACCAGCTTTCATACCCGTTTTTCCTTCGGCCATGAGTTGAACTACTTTTGGCGGCAGGGTAGTAATGTTAGAAAGTGAAGGGTAAATTTCTTTTGCAGCATTGGCCATTCCGTCCCATCCTGAAATTTCTTTTTGTGTCATTGGGCCTACTGCGGCATAGCGAAAACCAAAGCTATATCTCACGGCGTCATCAATATCTGCTGGAGTAGCAATGCCCTCTTGCACCAATGAGAGCGCCTCTCTCATGAGCGCATGCTGAATGCGATTGGCTAAAAACCCAGGGATATCTTTTTTAACCAAGACTGGCTTCTTGTCGATAGCTTTGTAGAGCGTACAGGCCTGTTCGGCATATTTGATGTCAGTCTTTTGTCCCATCACAATTTCAACTAGTGGCACTACTTCTGCTGGCATGAAGTAGTGGGCGCCCATCATGCGATTTGCAGTTTTTAGGCCTTCCGCAATTTTGCTAATTGGAAAGCCAGAGCTATTACTTCCAATGGGAATCTCGCTTGGTACGACTTGATCGAGGTATTGGAATACCTTTTGCTTTAACTCCAAGCTCTCTGCAACGGTCTCAATCACCCATAGGCATTGATTCCAGTCCTGCCAATCTTCTAATACCCCAGAAAATTGTTGCTTCTTAATCTCAGATTCCACTTTGGCGGCATTGTCTCCGTGCATGCCAATTTTCTTTGCAAGAGTAATGGCCTTATCCAAGCAGGCATCAGCCTTATCTTTAGATCTGCCGAGAATAGCTACAGGGATGCTTTGGGCGATGAAGCCGGCTGCAATACCGGCACCCATGATGCCAGTTCCGACAATAGCTACAGATTTCATATTTTTTAACCTATATGGATAAGTGATGAATTGGGAAAGATCGGTTTTGATCAATAAGTATCTAAGGTTATCATTATTTATGTTTTAATAGTTCAATAATAATAACTACTTATCCGTATAACTTACCCTAGGAGCGCCTTTCATGACCATGCATAACCCCTTTCAGCCAGTTGAGAAAATAAAAACAGAAGTTTTTGCAACAATGCCGGAGAAATTTAGAAAAAAATCCCGTACTGGCTGGTCTGATCCAAACCGTCAGGGTGCTGAAGTAGAGTGCTTTCTAGAGGGCCCCTCTTTTGATCGTGAGGGTAACTTATGGTTTGTGGATATTCCTTTTGGCCGTGTTTTCAGAATAGATACCAAAGGCGAGTGGGAATTAATTGCTCAATATGATGGCTGGCCAAATGGATTGAAGTTTCATAAAGATGGCCGCGCATTTATTTGTGATTACAAAGCAGGTTTAATTGCTTTAGACCCTAAAACTGGAAAAATTGAAACCATTCTGGGTTCTATGTATAGCGAAAACTTTAAGGGCTTAAATGATTTGCACTTTGCCTCTAATGGCGATTTGTATTTTACAGACCAAGGCCAAACTGGCATTGCCGATCCGACAGGGCGCGTCTTCCGACTGCGTACAAATGGTCAGTTAGATCGCTTGGCGCTCAATGTGCCCAGTCCAAACGGGATTACTTTGAATACGCAAGAAAAGCATGTATTTGTAGCCGCTACAAGATCTCAGCAAATCTGGAGATTGCCGTTGATGGCTGATGGCTCCGTATCAAAGACTGGTGTAGCGATTCAGCTGACTGGTGGTGTGGCAGGGCCTGATGGTATTGAGATGGATTCTGAAAACGGCTTGTTGGTTTGCCATCTAGGTGTTGGTATCTGGAGGTTTGATAACAATATGCTTCCAACCCATTTAATTTATTCAGAGAATCCACACCATCATCATTTGGCCAATATGTGTTTTGGTGGTGCTGACGGAAAAGATCTCTACATTACAGAATCTTTATCTGGAGATATCTTGAAGGCTCGGCTCCCAGTCGCTGGCAAAAAAATGTTTGGGCTTTCCTAAATTGTCGGAGCGATTACCCTTATATAAGGCTTTAGCAAACTCGCTAGAGCAGCATATTTATAACGGTGATTGGTCTGTTGGGTCAGCCTTGCCATCTGAGGTAGATCTATGTCGAGATTTTCAATCTAGTCGACATACCTTGCGCCATGCATTACAAATTCTGGAAGCCAATGGCTTGATTTATCGTCATCAAGGCGCACCTACCAAGGTAGTCTCTAGAAAACGGTTGCGGCGCTTTACACAAAGCTTTGACTCTCCGATTGATATCTTGAGTTATTCGCGCGATACCTATCGTCAAAATTTGGTAGAAGAATATATTGAGCTAGATAAGTCATTAAGTCAGATTGTGAGGGCGCCGATTGGGTCGTCTTGGTATCACATTGGGGGTATGCGTAAGCGGCAGCAGTCTGAAGAAACGATTGCTTGGACTGATATTTATATCTTGCCTCAATTTGCATCTTTAACCAAAGATCCAGAGCACACACAGGTGATGGTATACGAGCAGATAGAGAAAAAGTATGGAGCGAGGATTGAGAGGGCAGAGGTTGATGTGTATGCTGCCCCAGCATCGTCAGAGATTGCTGCAAAACTCAATATCAAACACAATCCTGCTTGCTTAGTAATTATTCGTCGGTATTTTGATGATCAAGATAAGTTATTTGAGGTATCAGTGACGCATCACCCAGAAAATAAGTATGTTTACAGTATGGAATTTAAAGCGAGCTCAGAGATTTAAGCCATTATGAAATATTTATCCATTGCCGATGCCGAAGCGTTTATATCAAAGGCGCTTCAATCACAACAGGTTCCCGCGGCTGACGCAGACATCATTGCTAATTTGATGGTGAAGTCGGATGTAGTTGGTGCTGATGGGCATGGTATTTTTCGTTTACCTGCATATTTAAAGAGAATCCGAGCTGGTGGCGTAAACCTCAATCCCAATATTCGCATTGAGCGTGAGCAAGGTGCAACAGCGCTTATTAATGGTGATAATGCTTTAGGTCATCTGGTGATGAATAGAGCAGTTGATCTTGCGATTGAAATGGTAAAAAAACATAGTGTCTGTTGGATTGGTAGTCACTACGGCAATCATTCGGGCGCGGCGTCAGTGTACGTTCGCAAATTAGCAGAACAAGGCTACATTGGTATTTATATGGCTGTTGGCAATGCTAATCATATGGCGCCATGGGGTGGTATTGACTTGTTGCTCTCTACCAACCCGATTGCAATCGCTGTACCAGCGGGCGAAGGCCCCATAGTCCTCCTGGATATTGCCACCACAGTAGCTGCTTATGGAAAAGTCAAAGTCGCAGCTCAGAAGGGCGAGTCTATACCGGATGATTGGATGATCGATCGCCAAGGCAAACCCATTACTGATCCTAAAAGAGCTGCAGAGGGCTCCTTGTTGCCAATTGGTGCCTACAAAGGGTATGGTTTGGCTGTGATGATTGGTTTGCTTGCAGGAGCGCTGAATAATGCTGCCGTAGGCAAAGGTACGATTGATTTCAATGCGCATCATGATTTGGTAACCAATACTGGGCAAACCATTATTGCAGTTGACCCAGGCGCCTTTGGAAACAAGGAAGAGTTTGTCAGTAGAGTGATTGCTTTAGTGGAAGATTTAAAAAACTCAGCAACATTACCTGGTGTTAAAGAAATTCGAGTGCCAGGTGAAGGCGCTGCAAAGATGATGGCTGAGAGAAAGCGTGTAGGTATTCCGGTGTCACCCGAATTGCTAGAGGCGTTAAATACTTGCGCGAAAGAGTGTGGTATCGCTACTTTAAATTTATAAAGAATTGAAATTATTACTGGAGGAGACAAGATGTTTAAAAAATCATTAAAAAACATTGCATTAAACACTGTAGTAGCTTTGGCAGTGATTCCGGTAATCGCGGGTTTTGCTGTTGCCGCCTACCCCGATAAGCCTATCAAGATGATGATTGGCTATGCACCAGGTAGCTCTACTGACATTGTGGGCAGGATGATCGCCAATGATCTGAGTCTTGCTTTAAAGCAACCGGTCATTGTTGAGAATCGTGGTGGTGCAGCCGGTAGCTTGGCTGCTGATGCAGTTGCTAAGAGCGCTCCAGATGGGTACACCATTTTATTTGCACAAAATGGCTTAGCCATTAACGTAGCAGCCAATCCAAGATTGCCATTTAATGGACAAAAAGATTTGCTGCCAGTAGTTGGTGTTGCTGCTACCCCTCATATTTTGATTGTGAATAATAATTCTCCTGCAAAGTCTGTTGCTGACCTCATTGCAATGCTCAAAGCGGACCCCGGAAAATTGAGTTTTGGTTCTTCTGGTATCGGAAATTCAGATCAGATGGCAGGCGAATTATTTTTAGCTACCACTGGTTTACAGGCGATTCATATTCCCTACAAAGGTGGGTCACCAGCAGCTACAGATTTAGTTGGCGGACAAATTGACTTTTACTTTGCTGGTATGCCAGTTGGGCTCCCTTTATATAAGGGCGACAAAGCTAAAGCATTAGCCGTGACTGGTAAAAGTCGTTTTAGTGGCGCTCCTGAATTAATGACGATGCAAGAGGCAGGCGTTAAAGGTTATGAAATGGCTTTATGGCAGGGTGTATTTGTGCCAGCAGGGACTTCGCCAAACATCATTAAGGAATTAAATAATTCCATTCTGAAAATCTTAGAAACGCCAGAGATGAAGGACCGTTTCCAGAAGGCTGGTGTTCAGGTTGCCCCGATGAATACGCAGCAGTTCTCAGATTTATATTTCTCGGATATTGCCCGTTGGAAAGTGGTGATAGAGAAGGCCAAGATTAAGTTGGATTAATTTAAAACGCCTTTTCAAATCAATTAAGCGCTGAGGTCAAATACAAGGACTTCAGCGCTTTTTCCATTGTAGATAGCCAATTGACTTTCATTTTTAATCAGCAGGGCATCACCACCTCCTAGAGTTTGACTATTGATGTCTAGTGATCCTTGAATCAGGTGAACATAAGCCTTGCGTTTCGGATCAAGCTGCAATTGCGCAGTCTGAAGTCCATCAAATAAACCAGCATATACCTTCGCATCTGCAAAGATCTTTACAGATCCTTCTGCGCCATCTGGTGAAGCTACTAAGCGCAGCTTGCCTTGTTTATCAGAAAGTGGAATAGTTTTTTGCTCATAGTTTGGCTCAATCTCTAAAACATTGGGCTCAATCCAGATTTGTAAGAAATGGGTTGTTTGGTCTTTGGCATGATTGAACTCACTATGCGTGATGCCAGAACCGGCGCTCATGCGCTGTACGTCCCCTGGGGGAATACCTTTGATATTTCCCATACTGTCCTCATGGGCTAATTCACCAGAGAGAACATAGCTAATGATTTCCATATTGCGATGACCATGCTTACCAAAACCCATTCCGGCTGCTACGCGATCCTCATTGATGACTCTTAAGTTCCCCCAGCCCATAAACTGGGGGTCGTGATAGCCGGCAAAAGAGAAGGAGTGAAAGCTTTTAAGCCAGCCATGATCTGCATAGCCTCTATCTGCGGATTTTCGTAGTTGGAGCATGGGTTTGCTACTTTCATTTTAGAAATATCAATAAGCACATTATCATTAGCTTTTAAAATATTTGCTGATTGGTGATGTATGGCAAGCTTTAAACAGAACGTTCATGAAACTTTTCTAGGGCTTTTCGAGAGCGCTCAGGAGAAGTGGTTCGACTTTGTTCAGTTCGTAAAAGAGGCCTGGCCGATTTTGATTTTGCTTTTATTGATCATCGTAGGCATCGGGATATACGCCGATCCGCCACCTCCGCGGCATGTGATGATGGCAACCGGAGGCTCTGGCAGTGCTAGCGAGATTCTGGGAAAACGATATGCAGAATTCTTTGCCAAGAAGGGCATTACCTTAGAGTTAGTCGCTACAAAGGGCGCGCAAGAGAATATTGATCGTTTGTCAGATCGCAATGATCCTTTGCAAGTAGCGTTTGTCCAAGCTGGGCTCGTTTCTACCAAGGACACGACTGGCATTCAGTCTTTAGGTGTTATTGCCTATGATCCTATTTGGTTTTTCTATCGCGGTCCTGAGCTTAATTCTAAAGAGCTTCAGGGCGTGGATAGGGGATTGAAATATTTTCTGACTAAAAAAATCTCTATTGGTGTTGAAGGTGGTGGAACTCATGCTCAAGCTATGAAGCTTTTGAAGCTTTCAGGCTATGAGCCTGGACCGGGGTTTGTAAATTTGCCCGGGCATGAAGCTGTCAAAGCGATTAAGAATGGCGAGATCGATGGTGTATTTATGGTGGACACCCATTATTCACCTAACGTGCAGGCCTTATTGCAGGATCGGAATTTACAAATTGGGACATTCCAGCGTGCTGGGGCGTATGCAAAACTAGCACCTTATTTGCAGGTATTGAATGTGCCTGAAGGGGCGTTTGATTTAAAGCGCAACTTCCCTAGAGCAGACATCAAAATGCTTGCTACCACTACCAATCTTTTAATTGATGACCGTATGCATCCGGCCATTCAATTTTTATTTCTCCAAGCAGCTACGGAGATCAATGGTAAAGCCACCTTCTTTGCCGAGCGTGGAGAATTTCCGTCATTTAAAAATACGATGTTTCCTGAAAGCCCCGTAGCCATTCATTTCGAGAATAATAACTATCCACTTTTGGTTACTTTGCTTTCGTACTTACCATTTTGGCTTGCAGAACTATTAAATCATGTTGTATTTATGGTTCTACCATTTTTAATTATTGCCTATCCGCTATTGCAAACTTTGCCAGGTTTTAGAACCCGGCGTATGCAAAATAAGATCAATCGTTTGTATGCAGACTTGAAGAGCTTTGAGCAGGAGTTGCTTGCTAATTTCGATCTGAGTCAGTTAGACGAGTATTTGAAGAGATTGGACGTCCTAGAATATCGGGCGCTGACGATCCAAGTATCTAAACGTCTAGCAAGCGAGTGCTATTCTTTGCGCACTAGCATTGATTATGTCCGTAACTGCTTAAATCGCGGGGTGCAGCCTTATCAAATCATCGAAGCTGTGCAAACCTTTGAGGCGCAGGAATTTGCTTCTACAGAGCAACCCCCTAAGGCGGAGCCCCATTCATAACTTATTCACTCTCACTCGATCTGCTGGGATATTTAAACGAGGCATAACGTACTACTGCATTGGCTAACGCTAGTACGAGGATTGTGATGCCCATGTAGAGAATGGGAAGGTCCGCCTCATGCTTAGTATTAACCAAATCAATAATGAGTCGGGTCACAGCAGTGATTGCCACATAGATCAAAAACCGCACAGGCATATGATTGGTTTTGAAATAAATACCGACCATGGCCCCAATCTCTAGGTAGATAAATAGCAAGAGTAAATCTTCAATAGAAGCAGATCCTTTATCTACCATTCCCAGGAAGGCGACAGCCGAAGACCAGACGGTTGCAGCGCCAATGCCAAATAATGCAATCCGATGGAATAGAGAGACAAACAGATTGCCAATGGGTACCGTCCACTTTTCAACGGTAGCCTCTAGCTTGGAGGCATCTTTTGGGGAGTTTGGGGTCATGCTCATAAAGGTCTCCAGTTTTCTAATACATTTGTGCCAGTATATTTCCCAATGGGGTTTGAGGAAATAAAAAAAGAGGCCAAAAGGCCCCTTTTTCGTAAGTGCTTCCCTTGATTACCCTAAGCTATCAGCCCAGATATTGTGAGCCCAGCCCCAGGCATATACACCCTCAAGAGTGGTAGGTGCCGGCGATAGTCCGCCCGACCCCGGAACAGTCTTGAAGGTCTTTTCAGATGCGCTGTATTGATGCACGCTGGCAACGTGTACGACTTCACGTTCATTCACGAAGCTGTAGCAGGTATTGGTGAGAACAGGGGCTGGATTTATTTCCCAGCCGCTGAGCTCAGCCACAATTGCTGCGGCCGCTACTTTGGCATGTGAGTTAGCCATATGACCGGACTTGGGCATTGCTGGTGCAATTTGTATTGAGTCACCCAATACATGGATATCCTTTTGTGCTGTAGATTCAAAGTTCAGGAAGTTCACATTCACCCAGCGACCATTTGAATTTGCCAAGCCTGATTTGACGGCAATTTCACCAGCACTCATCGCAGGAAGTAAATTCAATACATCAGCCTTAATATCATCTTGAACTTCAAGCTTGATTGTTTTGGTTTTTGCATCAACCGCAGTGACATTATGTTTTGGTAAATATTCAATGATTCCAGAATACTGCTCAGCCCACACTTTTTTAAATAGTGCACCCTTAGATGTCACATCCTGGTTGGCATCTAAAATCAATACCTTGGATTTTGGCTTATTCTTCTTAAGGTAGTTTGCTACTTGGCAAGCACGCTCATAGGGGCCAGGAGGGCAGCGGTATGGAGCCTCTGGAATGCTGAGTGCAAAAGTACCGCCATCACGCATGGACGCTAACTGCTTGTGGAGCGCAACAGTCTCAGGACCAGCTTTCCAAGCTTGTAATGTCGCGCCTGCTTGGTTTGCTTGCGCTAAGCCTTCGATGCTATTCATCATCAAGGTAATGCCAGGAGAAACAATGGCCTTGTCGTAGCGCAAGGTTTTACCTGAGGCTAGCTTGACGGTTTTTTTATCTGCATCAATGCTGGTAACGCTATCTTGAATGACTTTAATGCCATGACGCTTGCTCAGATTGTCATAAGGCGAAGTGAGCTCTGCCAAAGTGCGTGAGCCACCCACAACTAAATTAGATAGTGGGCAAGAAATAAATGAAGCATTTGGCTCAATGAGCGTTACTTTGGCAGTGTTATTCGAAAATAGGCGCAAGTATTTAGCAGCAGTAGCGCCGCCATAACCGCCACCAATGACAAGAATTTCTGCTTTTTGTAAATTAGCGCGAGCATGGCCAGAAAAGCCTGCAAGCAAACCAAGCGCTGCTGCGCTCTGACCAATAAAGTGTCGACGATCCATGATGGGCTTCCTTATTATTTCTTACCAAGCTGATTGGCGATAGTTTCAAGTTGCTCGTCAGAGTAGCCTTTGGCTAACTGCGGCATGATGGTTCCTTCACGAGCACCAGATTTAAATGCTTTTAATTGAGTCAGCATTTGCTCGCTTGTTAAATTATTGATTATGGGCATGCCAGCATTAGGCACCCCTTTGCCGTCAGTGCCATGACAGTTAGCGCAGGTAGCAGCAAGGCTGCGTTTGTATAAATTGCTGGCATCAGCGTTTTGCGCAAGGGCGGCACCACTCCAATGGCTAATGCCGATATAGAGCGTTGCTAGGATTGCGGGTTTGAGATACTTTGCTCGCATTGGGTCCATCTCCATTTGGTTTATTTCTGAATTATGTGTTGCATTTTTGCTTAGTAGCATCTTAAACAAGAAGTTCTGAGAAAAGTGAGATTTGCCTCAGATTCATTTTTCATAAGCTCATACAAAAAAGAGGTGGAATCTACTTTTATCTGATCTTCCTGCATACCTATAAACTATAGGGATGCGAGGCTCATTTTCTTACCGTTCCGCTCTCTTGATACTACTTCTAGGTGTATTTACCTATCTTTATGGCTTAGATAGTCGGTTTGCACCTAAAAACGGGGATGAGTATCCCTATATGCATATTGTCCGTATGACTGCAGAGACCGGGAATTGGCTACCCCTTCAGTCAGAAATGGACGGAATCAAAAATACCAAGCCACCACTCATTTTTTGGCAAGGCCTTGCTTCTAGTAACTGGGCAAGTCAATGGTCTCTAGCGAACTTGCGTTGGCCTAGTGTTCTCTATACAGGGCTTACAGCTTTTTTCTTGTTTTTAGCGGTTCGTCGCTTTAGCGGTAAAACCCAAACTGGTTTGTTAGCAGCTTTAGTATGGCTTTCTTTTTTTGCCACCTATCGTTACGGACGTCCTTTCTTAGCTGACCCACCAGAAGTCTTTTGGATTAGCTTGCCATTCATGGCGCTTCTCTATTGGGGTAAGGACGCCTTTGAATCCAAGCTCTTCTTTCCACTATTAGCCGGCCTTTGTTTTGGCTTAGCTCTGTTTGCTAAATCTTTTGCATACATTGCACCCGCTACTTTTGCCCTAGGTCTTTACTACTGGCGCTGGCGGCAGTGGAGCATCCCAAAAACACTTATCCATGATCTATATAAGATCTGCATCGCCGGCCTATTGGCTTTAGCGGTATTTGCTTTGTGGTTTGCTTTTGACCCAAACCCAGAAGCCGTTTGGAAAGAATTTGTTCTTGGTGAGAATGCTGGAAAATTTGCAGCTAGAAACTCTAATTATTTATTAGATCTTCTGCGTGGTGGTGACAGTATTTGGCAATTGTTGTTAACGACATTAGCCAATGCTGGTTTATTTACTTTCGTATTGATTTCTACTTTATGGCAATGCTGGCGTGAACGCCGCTTCTTAAGTCTAGAAGAAGTTCTCTTGCTGTTACTCATCGTCGCATTTTTGATTGTCTTTACTTTACCTAGCCAGCGCTCTGGCCGATATCTCTTACCCGTCATGCCGGCTTTTGCTGCCTTGATTGCCTTGCACTGGGACCGCTTGCCTTTGTGGGGCTTTCGGATTGCCTTGCTCCTGCAAATTCTCGCTCTTTCGCTTTTATTGTGGGTTGGTGCCAATCTGCAATTCTCTGGTCTGATAGGAGAGATGTCTGCATGGACCTATTCTTATGGCCACTGGATATTGATGGCTGGAAGTCTTGTTATGGTTTTAGTGGGCTTGTTCAGGCGTAACTATTCCAAGACGCTTGCATTAGCAGGATGTTTTTTGACTTATTGTGCACTGACTAGTAGTTTGGCTCCCTTGGAAGGGCAGCTAGGCCGTTACTCAGCAGCGACGATTACCCAAGTTCAAGGTAAGGATATTTGGGTGCCTTGTGACTTTCGCGCTAAAGACGAAGAATATCGATTGCTATTGCCCGGCACTAAGTTACACGGCTACTTAGCCAAAGATGCAGCCGATGTTCAGAGTCTGACAAGCGCTTACCCTCTGGTCGCAGTTCATGCACCGCTCGGAAGTGCCCCCGTGCTTTGTGATTCTTGTGAGATAGTTGGAAAAAGGATGGAAATGCGAGCCCGGCATTCTCGTGAAGAAATTATTGAGATGTTGCAGGGTCAAATTAGTAAACATCTTTTTGTAAATGAATACTTAGTTGCGACATCGGTTGCAGCGCCAGTGATCGCCCCTGATCTCGCCAATGTTAAGGATGTTTGTAGATGAGCCGTGTTATTGCCCTGTGTTTTTTATTGTTAGCTGCGGTAATCGGCTTTTTGCATATTGATAGCCGTCCGGCTTGGGCTCCTTTTGCCACTAGTTCAGTGGCTCTTGCTGAGGAGCAATTGGACGAGCCAGCACCTCCTAAATCTAAAAATCACATTGCACTGAGTAAGGCCAGTATTGCAAGCCCCATTAGCACCTGGTTACCAGAAACTGCTGCTCCTTCAGTGCATGCCGCATCTCTGATTGCATTAAAGGATGAGACTATTCGGGCTTTTTGGTTTGCTGGTAGTCGTGAAGGCGCAGCTGATGTTGTGATTAACAGTGCTGTCTTTGATCCTAAGTCATCCAATTGGAGTGCTCCTACTGTCGTCATGGATAGAGTGAGTGCTGAAAAGGGTTTATCACGTTATATCGCCAAACTTGGTAATCCAGTCCCTGCCAGAATGGCAGATGGTCGCTTGCAACTATTCTTTGTTACGGTTTCGATTGGGGGTTGGGCAGGGAGCTCAATTTCTAGTGTGATTTCAGATGATGAAGGTTTAACTTGGGGTAACCCACAGCGTCTAATTGGCTCCCCCCTGATTAATCTCAGTACCTTAGTGAAGTCTCCAGCGATTGCGTTTGCTGATGGCCGCCTAGGTTTACCTGCGTATCACGAGTGGATCGGGCGCTTCGGTGAATTCTTAAGGGTCGAGGCAGGACAAGTCATTGATAAGCGCCGTATGAGTTCGGGCCGAGGCGCTATTCAACCACTGATGTTTGTAAATGATACTCAAGAGGCAACTGCGTATTTCCGTCAAACAAGAAGAGCAGGTCAAGTAAAGCAAGTACCAGTTAGTCAAACATTCAATGCAGGCCAATCGTGGCAATCAGATGCAGATTTACCGATTGCTAATCCCAACTCTGCTGTAGCTGGTTTGCAGCTCAATAGCGGTGCTCGAATTTTAGTCTTAAATAATATTGAAGCAGGGCGCTATCGCTTAGCCTTGATGATGGCTGATGCCAAATCTAGCCAGTGGCAAGTGATTGAAGTTATAGAGGATGATGAAGCCTTGTCGGAGCAGCGCAAAGAATTTTCTTATCCATATCTTATTAGTGCTGATGGTAATGATGCGCATTTGATTTATACCTGGGATCGCAAGAAGATCCGTCATCGATACTTCTCTGGGCCATGGTTAAAGCGTGCTCAAGGTCAGCTCGATACTTCACCAGCAGATGTTATTTCTCAGGAGGCTAAATAATGAATCACCTCATGCAGATATTTGCTTTGGTTGAGCTATCCATTACGTGTGCAGTTGTGATGACATTTCTATTGCAAAAAACATCATCCCAAGAGCTTTCGCTCATGACAAAAGTAATATTGATTCTATTGCTCGGCAATCTATTTTTCTGGCCCTTAGGCCTCGGTATGGAATTACCACTGGTTGCTTATTTGCGAGGTGTTATTGGTGATCTGAGTATTGTCACTATGTTATTGCTTTGGACTTCATTGATGTCAGGTAGAAAATCTGCTCCATTCGCATTTAAGTTTGCTATAGCTTGTATCGCCATTGTCTTCTACCCGATGGCCTTGGGTCTTGGCATGATCGATCCCTATGCTTGGGGATATGGATCAACACTCTTTTTTATTGCAGTCTTACTTTTTGCAGTAGTGTGTGGCCTAGCTAATTGGAGTAAGGGTGTTTGGATCATTGCGATTGCCATTCTTGCTTGGGCAGCGCATTGGCATGAGTCTGCCAATTTGTGGGATTACTTGTTGGATCCATTCTTAGCTATCTGGGCATTGGTAGCGGTATTTGTGGCGCTTTATAGAAGGCGCAGAGATAAGGCCCGCTCTGGTTATTTGTTTAGACCAGGCTAAGCAATACGGGGTTTAGAAAATACGAGATTGAGCCTTCAGAAAGAAAAAAGCCAGCAAGATGCTGGCTTTTTGTTTGGTGCAGTAAATGCTTAGTCTGGAATATTCGCTTTACGAATAATCGGACCCCATTTATTCACTTCTGCCTCTAGATGAGTCTTTAAACCATTTGGAGTCATCTTCTCTGGCGAGACGATATCAATGTTGGCATCTTCCAAACGTTTTTTCACGTCAGGTGAGGTGAGTGCTTTTTTCAACGCAGCATTGAGCTTATCCAAAACAGGTTTTGGAACACCTTTTGGTGTGTACATGCCATGCCAAACTTTGACTTCGAAACCTTTTAAGCCTTGTTCATCCAAAGTAGGTACGTTTGGAATTGCAGGTAAACGTTTCATAGTAGTAGTGCCATAAGTCTTCACACGACCATCCTTGATATAAGGAATGGTTTGGGTTGTTTGATCGCAAAGCAGATCTACTTGGCCGCCCAATAGGTCTGTTAGCGCTGGGCCAGTCCCTTTGTAAGGTATGTTAGTGAGTTTCACACCCATACGGCTTTGGAATAGCAATCCACAAAGCTGAGACACGGCGCCTGGACCGGCATTAGCCATAGTGATTTTTGAGCCATTAGCCTTGATATAGGCCTCTAACTCTTTAAAATTATTTGGTGGCAAATCCTTCTTGCCCAAGAGCACCATCGGTACGTCAGCCACTTGGCCAATGTATTCAAAGCTAGTCAATGGATCATAGGGAAGTTTGTCATAGAGCGCATTGGCCGTTGCCATACCCATGTGATGCAAGTAAATGGTGTAGCCATCTGGGGCAGCGCGCGCTACTTTAGTAGATGCAATGGTGCCGCCTGCACCGTTGACGTTCTCGACCACGATGGTTTGCCCCAAGGCTTGACCCATTGGCACTGCAATTAATCGAGCAACAGTATCAGTTGGTCCGCCAGCAGCAAATGGCACGACTAAGGTAATTGATTTGCTCGGCCAATCTTTTTCTGCCATAGCATTGCCGCTCAGAAGTGCGCTAGCAGCCAGGGCCGCAGTCATTCCAGAAAATAAGAAATTCTTAATCTTCACTTTGATCTCCATCTTTTAATGTGTACGATATTCTGCCAGTTTAATGACTTTTTAGGCAAGCTAATGGCTAGTGTTTGCCCGCAATGGCAACGGTTCTTTGAGCCAGCAACACCACCGGACGATCAATCATGCGCCCGTCTAGCTTAACTGCGCCTCCTTTAGAGGCTTTATCAGCCTCAATTACCCGTTTTGCCCAAGCGAGTTCATCCTCTGAGGGCATGAAAGCAGTCTTCACAATACTCACTTGCTTTGGATGGATACACAGTTTTCCACCAAAGCCCATGCGCTTAGCTCGCTCAGCGTCATCTTGAATGCGAGCTACGTCATCGGTAGTTGGCGTAACCCCATCAATAGGAGGGGCAATTTGGGCTACTCGAGATGCTAGAACGATTTGGAAGCGTGCTGTCTGAAGCTCTGTTTCTTGCGGATCACAAATCATCCCAAGGTCTGCCTGCAAATCTAAATTACCCAGTGCAAGGCGAATGACTTGGTTGGCATTTGCTATTTCACTTAAATTGTCTAAGCCAATAGCAGTTTCGATCATGGGGATGAGGGCGGTGTTTGGCAACACTAGCGCGGCACCATTCATCTCATCAGCCGATTCACTTTTAGGAATGAGTAGACAGGCAATATCTAGTTTTTGCGCCAGAATTAAATCGGCAGAATAGAGCTGACTTCCTGGCGAGTTGCTCCGAATGATGAGGCGTTTCTTTTGTTCAGCAGTAAAGCTGGGCCATGCCGTCTGAATCGCATTGCGAGCAGTTTCTTTATCCTCTGCGGCAACGGCATCTTCTAAATCTAGGATGACACTGCTCGCACCACTATCGAGTGCTTTTGCAAATCGATCAGGGCGAGTGCCTGGGACAAATAAAAAGTTACTACAAAAACCTAAAGGAGTGTCAAGTGGATTCATATTGGCTAGGTGGACTAATTGCTTTGAAGTAGAAAGCCTATCTTGGCCTGTTTGCGGATATTCCACAAGTGATCAATTGCTTTAGTCATCTCAGTAGGGCTAGCACCACCACTAAAGGCAGCAAGGCGCATCGCCTTATCAGTGATCTCGGCGCGGCTTAAGGTATTTCCAGGATCTCCTTTGGGCTCATCCACGCGACCATCCAGAATTTGTCCATTGTTCAAATGGACTTTGACTTTACCAATCCAGCGTTGTGGATAGGCGCTATCCACTTCAGGGTCAAGAGTCATCGTGACACGATCGCGGAAAAGACAAATAGCATCATCCTTAAAGTGAGTATCGAATTCTTGTAGACCGGCAAATTGATAGTGCGCAACTAAGGCAAGTACAGTGCCCATTGAAAACTTCGATTGATGCACCGTTGCTGGATTAGTGACGGGCCCTAAGACATCGATCGCGCCTTGATGCACCAATGTTTCTACTTTAGCAATATCGCTTGGCCTGAGTTTATGAGCCAGCATTACCTGCAATAGCGCGTCAGCAGCGGGGTGGGTATGGCGACAGGAGGCGTGATATTTAAAGCTGGTTTCTGCGAGGGCCCAGCGACTACCTAAACGATCAATCAGTTTGCTAGGATCGGCATCACTTGACATGCCGGCAGCCAAACCTTGCTTACCCTCAAGAATGTGCTCTGCGCCAGTAAAGCCTGCTTGGGCGATATAAGCCGACATCAAGCCAGTTGCAGCTGCATGAGCGGTATGTAATTGTTTAGAGTCTGCAGCATCACGCAAAAATTCCCAGAGACCGGCAGACTGTGTGCCAGCAGAACCAAAGGCATGCAGCATTTGCGCGGGGGAGAGTTTGAGTAGTCGACCTACAGTGGCAGCGGCAGCAAGTGTGCCAGCAGTGCCAGTCGTGTGAAAGACTTTGTAGTGAGAACGGCCTAAGAATTCACCTACCCGAATACCCACTTCGTAACCCGCTACTGCTGCAACTAAGAGATCTTCTCCAGATGCACCGATTGCTTGCGCGCAAGCTAAGGCGGGTGGAAATACTACGGTAGCTGGATGAAAGACTGAACCATTATGAACGTCGTCCTGTTCGGCTACGTGTGATGCAGCCGCATTAGCCATGGCAGCTAAGAAAGGGCTTGAGCTTTTTCGAGAGATCAGTATTTCAGAAGGGCCAGCATGACTACTATCAAAGCCACCCATGTTCTGAGCAAATTGAGTAATGGTTTCAACGGGGCGCGAGCCTTTGCCTGCAACTGCTGAGCCAAACCAATCCACCAATAAATCTTCAGCACGGCTCATCACATCACTTGGAATATCACTTGCTTTTAAATTAGCAGCAAAGCT